>NZ_JABWRG010000038.1:0-41716 GCF_014268825.1 Pseudomonas sp. SWRI51
TTTCGCGTTCCGTTGTCGCTGGAAGTGGGGCGCATTATAAGGGGATCTGAAACGGCGTCAACCCTTTATTTCAAATAATTGAAATATAAGGGGAAAAGCGAAGTTTCCGGCAACACCGGCCCGCTACCTATATATAGAGGGGGCTCACTCCAGCCTCAAACCACCCCCGCATCCCGCAGCCGCTGCACATCCCCCGCACCCAGCCCCAGCAAATCCCCTAACACCGCCTCTGTATGCTCCCCCAACAACGGCGGCGCATGCCGGTACTCCACAGGCGTCTCTGACAGCCGGATCGGGCTGGCGACCTGCGGCACACTCCCCGCCAATGGGTGAGGCAGGTTGACGGCAAGGCCGCGGGCCAGCACCTGCGGGTCCTGGAACATCTGCGCCAGGTCGTTGATAGGCCCACAGGGCACACCTGCAAGCTCAAGCGCCGCCACCCATTCGGCAGTGGTCTTGAACACCGTGGCCTGGCGAATCAACGGGATCAGCTCGGCGCGATTGGCCACCCGCTGCTTGTTGGTAGCAAAGCGTGGGTCATCTGCCCACTGCGGCTGCCCGGCCACCTCAGCGAACTTGCGAAACTGCCCATCGTTACCCACGGTAAGAATGAAGTCGCCATCGGCCGTAGGAAAGTCCTGATACGGCACGATGTTCGGATGTGCGTTACCCAGGCGTCGGGGCGGTGTGCCAGTGGCCAGGTAGTTCATCGCCTGATTGGCAAGACACGCCACCTGCACATCCAGCAGCGCCATATCGATGTGCTGGCCGACACCGGCCTGGTCGCGGTGGGCGAGGGCGGCCAGGATCGCCACCGTCGAATACAGCCCGGTCAGGATGTCCGTCAATGCCACCCCGACCTTCACTGGCCCTGCGCCAGCCTCACCCTCCGGGCGACCGGTCAGGCTCATCAGCCCGCCCAGCCCCTGGATCATGAAGTCATACCCCGCGCGCTTGGCATAGGGCCCAGTCTGACCGAAGCCGGTAATAGAGCAATAGATAAGCCGGGGGTTCAGCGCCGTCAGGCTTGCATAGTCCAGCCCATAGCTCGCAAGCCCCCCTACCTTGAAGTTCTCGATGACAATATCGGACTTCGCCGCCAGCTCACGCACCAGGCGCTGGCCTTCAGCCTGGGTGAAGTCGATAGTCACCGAGCGCTTGTTGCGGTTGGCCGAGAGGTAATAAGCCGCTTCGCTGGTGTTTTCCCCAGCCGCGTCTTTAAGGAAGGGCGGCCCCCATGCGCGAGTGTCATCGCCGACACCCGGTCGCTCGACCTTGATCACATCGGCGCCGAGGTCGGCCAGTATCTGCCCCGACCAAGGCCCAGCCAGCACCCGCGACAAATCGAGCACCCGCAAATGAGAAAGCGCACCCATGGCCTGGCTCCTCTATTAATAGAACGCCTGGATACCGGTCTGCGCGCGGCCAAGAATCAGCGCATGCACATCGTGAGTACCTTCGTAGGTGTTGACCACCTCCAGGTTGACCAGGTGCCTGGCGACGCCGAACTCGTCGGAAATGCCGTTACCGCCAAGCATGTCGCGGGCCATACGGGCGATGTCCAGCGCCTTGCCGCAGGAGTTGCGCTTCATGATCGAGGTAATCTCCACCGCCGCCGTGCCTTCATCCTTCATGCGCCCCAGGCGCAGGCAGCCCTGCAGGCCCAAGGTAATCTCGGTCTGCATGTCGGCGAGTTTCTTCTGGATCAGTTGGTTGGCTGCCAGCGGCCGGCCGAACTGCTGACGATCGAGGGTGTACTGGCGCGCAGTGTGCCAGCAGGCCTCGGCAGCGCCCAGTGCGCCCCAGGAGATGCCATAGCGCGCCGAGTTCAAGCAGGTAAACGGCCCTTTGAGGCCACGCACATCCGGGAAGATGTTCTCTTCAGGCACGAACACGTTATCCATGACGATTTCGCCCGTGATCGACGCACGTAGCCCAACCTTGCCGTGGATCGCCGGCGCGCTGAGGCCTTCCCAGCCTTTCTCCAGCACAAAGCCGCGGATATCGCCGGCATCGTCCTTGCCCCACACCACGAACACATCGGCGATGGGGCTGTTGGTGATCCACATCTTGGCCCCGGACAGTCGATAGCCGCCCTCGACCTTACGCGCCCGGGTGATCATCGAACCGGGGTCGGAACCGTGGTTCGGCTCGGTAAGGCCGAAACAACCAATCCACTCGCCACTGGCAAGCTTGGGCAGGTACTTCTGTTTCTGCGCTTCGCTGCCGAATTCATTGATGGGCACCATTACCAGCGAAGACTGCACGCTCATCATCGAGCGGTAGCCGGAGTCGATGCGCTCCACCTCGCGGGCAATCAGGCCGTAGCACACGTAGTTCAGGCCGCTACCGCCGTACTGCTCGGGGATGGTCGCACCCAGCAGGCCGACCTCGCCCATCTCGCGGAAGATCGCAGGGTCGGTCTTTTCGTGACGAAAGGCTTCGAGCACACGCGGGGCGAGCTTGTCCTGGGCGAAATGGAAGGCGCTGTCACGCACCATGCGCTCTTCTTCGGTGAGCTGCTGGTCGAGCAGCAGCGGGTCGATCCAGTTGAAACTTGCTTTACCGGCCATGTGCGGGTTCCTCGGAACGGGGGAGCAGAAAATTGCGTTGCACTGATCCTAGGCCCGATACGCCCGCACGACAAACGAGGAATACGCACGCTTTAGTGATACTTTCTCACTCCGAAACCCGCAAAAAGCCACGCTTAAACGCCGACGAGTGAGGTTGATGTACATGCGCCGCAAGATACCCAGCACCACCGCACTGGTCTGCTTCGAAGCGGCCGCACGCCACGAGAGCTTCACCAAGGCCGCCCACGAGCTGGCATTGACCCAAGGCGCAGTGTGCCGGCAAATCGGCGGGCTTGAAGCGTTCCTTAATGTCGAACTGTTTCGCCGCTCGCGGCGTGGGGTCAAGCTCACCGAAGCCGGGCTTTCCTACAGCCGCCAGGTGTCGGCGCAACTCGATGCGGTGGAGCGCGACACCCTGTCGGTGATGCGCCAGCAGGGCGCCAATGTGATCGAACTGGCGGTAGTACCGACATTCGGCACGCAATGGCTGCTGCCTCGGCTCAAAGACTTCCAGCAGCGCCACCCGGACGTCACGGTCAACCTCACCAACCGCACCCGGCCCTTTCTGTTCGCCGACACGCCCTTCGATGCCGCCATTTATTTTGGCGACGGCGACTGGTCCGGCACCCAGGCCCATCGCCTGATGGGCGAAAACCCGCTGCCGGTGTGCAGCCCGACCTTGCTGGGCGGGCAGGGCAGCCTCGAAGCGCAGCAGATCGCCGAGCTGGCGTTGCTGCAACAGACAACCCGCCCGTATGCCTGGCGGCAGTGGTTTGGCGGCCTGGGCATGGACGTTGAACGCGACCTGACCGGCCCGCGCTACGAGCTGTTCTCCATGCTCGCCCAAGCCGCCATGCATGACATGGGCATTGCCCTGATCCCGCCGTTTCTCATCCAGCGCGAGTTGCAGGAGGGCAGGTTGGTGGTCGCAAACAGGCATGCCCTGAATAGCGACAAGGCCTACCATCTGATGATTCCGGAGCGAAAAGTCGAATCTGCCTCACTTCGAGCGTTTCGCGACTGGTTGATCGCGCAGGCGCAGCAGTACATCGCCAGCAAATAAAGGCCAAAGCGCCTAAGCTGACCCCGTAGTCAAATAATTTGAACACCTACAGATGTATGGATTTGTCGCAAATTCATAATCTGTAATGCTGCCTGCAAAAAGCCCTATCAACCCTAGTAAGCACGCGGGTTTGCAGCGTTTTTTGCGACATCCACCGAGCTGTGGGCGAATATCGGCAAAAAAAAATCAAAAAGTCTCCTAACCTCCAGATAGCGCGTGCTTGAAGGGTTTGTAGTGATGTGTTGCGACATACGGTCACAGGATGACTTGTAGTTTTAACTTCGTATCGCTCCAGAACCAGTTGTCGGCCTCCGGGCACGTATGCAAAATGCTTCCCCCGTCTGCAATCCGGCGGGGTCGTGCTTTACGACCGCCCAGCCGCACCATCCGCAGTGCGCTGGTTTCGACAAATACAAAAGGTCACCGCAGGAGAAAAGTCGTGCACATTGGTGTTCCTCTCGAGACGCAGACCGGTGAGACAAGGGTCGCTGCGACCCCCGAAACCATCAAGAAACTGGTAGGCCAGGGCCATCAGGTCACCGTGCAACGGGGGGCAGGGCTTAACGCCAGCATTCCGGACGGTGCCTATGAAGCCGTTGGCGCCACCTTGGGCGAGGCCGCCGATGCGTTCGGCGCGCAGTTGGTGCTCAAGGTGGTCGCGCCCACCGATCAGGAACTCGCGCTGCTCAGCGCCGGTACCCTGCTGGTCGGCATGCTCAACCCCTTCAACAGCGAACTGATCGGCAAGATGGCCGAACGCGGCATCACCGCCTTCGCCCTGGAAGCTGCACCACGCACCTCGCGGGCGCAGAGCCTCGACGTGCTGTCGTCACAAGCCAACATCGCCGGTTACAAAGCCGTGTTGCTGGCCGCCCAGTACTATCCGCGCTTCATGCCCATGCTGATGACCGCTGCCGGCACCGTGAAGGCTGCCCGCGTGCTGATCCTTGGCGCCGGTGTCGCTGGCTTGCAGGCAATTGCCACGGCCAAGCGCCTGGGTGCGGTGATCGAGGCGTCCGACGTGCGCCCCGCAGTGAAGGAGCAGATCGAATCACTCGGTGCCAAATTCCTCGACGTGCCCTACGAGACCGATGAAGAACGTGAATGCGCGCAAGGCGTGGGCGGCTACGCCCGGCCAATGCCCGCCAGCTGGATGCAGCGCCAGGCCCAAGCCGTGCACGAACGCGCAAAGCAGGCCGACATCGTCATCACCACGGCGCTGATCCCTGGCCGCAAGGCGCCAACACTGCTCAGTGCCGAGACCGTTGCGCAGATGAAACCCGGCTCCGTGGTCATCGACCTCGCCGCCGCCCAAGGCGGCAACTGCCCGCTGACCGTGGCCGACCAGGTGGTGCAGCACAACGGCGTGACCATCGTCGGCCCGACCAACCTGCCCGCGCAGGTGGGCGCCGATGCCTCGGCGCTGTATGCACGCAACCTGCTCGACTTCATGAAGCTGCTGTTCGACACCGACGGCAAGCTGGTCATCAACCTTGAAGACGACATCGTCGCCGCGTGCCTGATGTGCCGCGACGGCCAGGTCGTGCGCAAAAACGGCTGAGGAGCACGACAATGGAAGACCTGCTGATTTCCCACGGCATCTACAACCTGATCATCTTCGTGCTGGCGATCTACGTGGGCTACCACGTGGTGTGGAACGTCACCCCGGCGCTGCACACCCCGCTGATGGCCGTGACCAACGCCATTTCCGCCATCGTTATCGTCGGCGCCATGCTGGCCGCTGCGCTGACCGTTACCCCGGCCGGCAAGATCATGGGCACCCTGGCCGTGGCACTGGCAGCGGTGAATGTGTTCGGTGGCTTTTTGGTCACCCGGCGCATGCTGGAAATGTTCAAGAAAAAAACCAAGAACGAGGCGCAGAAGTAACCATGAGCATGAATCTGGTAACACTCCTGTACCTGGTGGCCTCGGTCTGTTTCATCCAGGCACTCAAAGGCCTCTCGCACCCGACCACCTCGCGGCGCGGCAACCTGTTCGGCATTATCGGCATGGGCATCGCCATCCTCACCACCGTGGGGCTGATCTACAAGCTCGGTGCCGAGCTGGCCACCGCCGGCATCGGCTATGTACTGGTCGGCCTGCTGGTCGGCGGCACAGCTGGCTCGATCATGGCCAAGCGCGTCGAGATGACCAAGATGCCGGAGCTGGTAGCGTTCATGCACAGCATGATCGGCCTGGCTGCGGTGTTCATCGCCATTGCCGCGGTGCTTGAGCCGCAGTCGATGGGCATCGTCGCCAGCATCAGCGACCCGATCCCCACCGGTAACCGCCTTGAGCTGTTCCTGGGCGCGGCGATTGGGGCAATCACCTTCTCCGGCTCGGTCATCGCCTTTGGCAAGCTGTCGGGCAAGTACAAGTTCCGCCTGTTCCAAGGCGCACCGGTACAGTTTGCCGGCCAGCACAAGCTGAACCTGATCCTGGGCCTGGCCACCATCGCCTTGGGCTTGCTGTTCACCTTCACCGGCCACTACAGCGCCTTCACCCTGATGCTGGCCCTGGCCTTCGTCATGGGCGTGCTGATCATCATCCCCATCGGCGGTGCCGACATGCCGGTGGTGGTGTCGATGCTCAACAGCTATTCGGGCTGGGCGGCAGCCGGTATCGGCTTCTCGCTGAACAACTCGATGCTGATCATTGCCGGCTCCCTGGTGGGCTCCAGCGGCGCGATCCTCTCGTACATCATGTGCAAGGCGATGAACCGTTCCTTCTTCAACGTGATCCTCGGCGGCTTCGGCGGCGACACCGAGGTGTCTGCCAATCAAGGTTCCAAGGAGCAGCGCCCGGTGAAGTCCGGTTCCGCCGACGACGCCACCTTCCTGCTGAGCAACGCCGACAGCGTGATCATCGTGCCTGGCTATGGCCTGGCCGTGGCCCGCGCCCAGCACGCGCTCAAGGAACTGACCGAGAAGCTGACCCACAACGGGGTGACCGTGAAGTATGCGATCCACCCGGTGGCAGGGCGCATGCCCGGGCACATGAACGTGCTGCTGGCTGAAGCCGAAGTGCCGTACGACCAGGTGTTCGAGATGGAAGACATCAATGCCGAGTTCGGCCAGGCCGATGTGGTGCTGGTGCTGGGCGCCAACGACGTGGTCAACCCGGCAGCGAAGAACGACCCCAAATCGCCGATTGCCGGCATGCCGATCCTCGAAGCCTTCAAGGCCAAGACCATCATCGTCAACAAGCGCTCCATGGCCAGTGGCTATGCAGGGCTGGACAACGAACTGTTCTACCTGGACAAAACCATGATGGTGTTCGGGGACGCCAAGAAGGTCATCGAAGACATGGTCAAGGCCGTGGAATAACCGCGTCTCTATATATAGAAGCGCATAAAGCCCTCGGGGGTTATTCCCGGGGGCTTTATCGTCTGCTTGATCCAGATCAACGGCTCTACATCCGGCCCTGGCCTACGACCATGGTCGCGGGACGCCACGGGGGTAAATCTCTAGACTGCGCTCCCAGTAGCTTCAGTAGCCTGAGATAACAATCCATGTACCGTGATCGTATCCGCTTGTCCTCCCTGCACAGCAAGGTAATGAGTGCGGCAGATGCCGCTGGCCTGATCGAGGACGGCATGACCGTCGGCATGAGCGGGTTCACCCGTGCCGGCGAAGCCAAGGCAGTGCCCCACGCACTGGCCGAGCGTGCCAAGCTTTCCCCCCTGAAGATCAGCCTGATGACCGGCGCAAGCCTGGGCAACGACCTCGACAAACAGCTGACCGAGGCCGGTGTACTGGCCCGCCGCATGCCGTTTCAGGTCGACAGCACCCTGCGCAAGGCCATCAACGAAGGCAAGGTGATGTTCATTGACCAGCACCTGTCCGAAACCGTCGAGCAGCTGCGCAACAAACAGCTGACCCTGCCGGACATCGCTGTCATCGAAGCGGTGGCGATCACCGAGCAAGGCCACATTGTGCCGACCACCTCGGTGGGCAACTCGGCAAGCTTCGCGATCTTCGCCAAGCAAGTCATCGTCGAGATCAACCTGTCGCACAACGCCAACCTCGAAGGCCTGCACGACATCTATATCCCGACCTACCGCCCAACCCGCACGCCGATCCCGCTGGTGAAGGTCGATGACCGCATCGGCAGCACCGCCATCCCGATCGACCCGGCCAAAATCGTCGGCATCGTCATCAGCGACCAGCCCGATTCGCCATCGACCGTACTGGCGCCGGACCACGAAACCCAAGGGATTGCCGACCACCTGATCACCTTCCTGAAAGGTGAAGTGCAGGCCGGGCGCATGACCAACAAGCTCGGCCCGCTGCAGGCCGGCATCGGCAACATCGCCAATGCGGTGATGTGCGGCCTGATCGACTCGCCGTTCGAAGACCTGACCATGTACTCCGAAGTGCTGCAGGACTCGACCTTCGACCTGATCGACGCCGGCAAGCTGAGCTTTGCCTCGGGCAGCTCGATCACCCTGTCGAGCCGGCGCAACGCCGACGTGTTCGGCAACCTTGAGCGCTACAAGGACAAACTGGTGCTGCGCCCGCAGGAAATCTCCAACCACCCGGAAGTGGTGCGGCGCCTGGGTATCATCGGCATCAACACTGCGCTTGAGTTCGACATCTACGGCAACGTCAACTCGACCCACGTGTGCGGCACGCGGATGATGAACGGCATCGGCGGCTCGGGCGACTTTGCCCGCAACGCCCACCTGGCCATCTTCGTCACCAAGTCGATTGCCAAGGCCGGCGCGATCTCCAGCGTGGTGCCGATGGTCAGCCACGTTGACCACACCGAGCACGACGTCGACATTCTTGTCACCGAGCAGGGCCTGGCCGACCTGCGCGGCCTGGCGCCCCGCGAGCGGGCCCGGGTGATCATCGACAACTGTGTGCACCCGGATTACCGCGCAGCGCTGAACGATTACTTCGAGCGTGCCTGCGAGCGCGGCGGGCATACCCCGCACATCCTGCGTGAGGCTTTGAGCTGGCACGAAAACCTGGAAGAAACCGGGCGCATGCTGGCCTGATCAACCGTCGCACCCATCGCGGGGCAAGCCCGCGATGGATTAGAAGCCCCACCACCTCCTGAAAAACTGTACTACTGTACTGGTAAGCGCCACCCTCCCGCCTCAACCCCGCCCCTCAAAAACGTCAAAACGCACCATTTAAGTGCGCACCAGTACAGTTGCGCCAATTTAGAGTGCAACAGTCCCGTTACACAGTTAACTGATCACTCACATTACTACTGAACTGTATCTACTGTTATGGACAGCAGGGGAGGAAGATGGGCACCAGTTAAATCACTATCTAATCCCGCCATAAGCGGAAGGACGACACATCATGGAACGTACACTCAGTTCCGGTCTGGTTTTCGAAAGCAACGCCCAAGCTTCCGGCACTTCGCTGCCACTGCGCGCCCTGTCCACCCTGCTGTTGTGGCAGCGCCGCATGTCCAGCCGCCGTCAACTGGCTCGCCTGGACGCGCGTCTGCTGGCCGACGCCGGTATCAGCGAGTCGCAGCGTTATGAAGAGCTCAGCAAGCCGTTCTGGCGCTAAGCTCCGGTAGCCGGCCCAAGCCGGCACCGCGAATTCTCAAGAACCCGTCGCAGGCAACTGCGACGGGTTTTTTATGTCTGCGCCGCGCACTAGAGCGCCTGTACCCACGAACCATAACAGTTTGATAGAATCGCAAAACAAATAGGTACAGTTACGAATTGTGATGCTTAGCCGCTCCAAGCGGGCGAACCGAGGCGTGTTACGCTTGTCCTACACGCCTGGCAGATAAAGTAACGTGACGAGCCAAGCGAGCGTCCGATAACCAGAACCAACCCCGACCCTGTACAGGAGTGCAGCAAAATGTCCCGTTATCATCTGTTTGGCGCCGCGTTGCTGCTGTCGCTTGCCGGAGCCGCCCAAGCCACCAGCTTTGTAGTCACCACCGACGCCGTGGTGGGCGCAGTTGCCGCCTCCACCGACGCCACCTCCGATGTGTCCTCGTCGCTGCGCGACGACAAGATCGTCCAGGCCGCCCGTGACGACGCCGCAAGCTATGTCGGCAGCGAAGGCGCCATCCGCGGCGCCAAGCTTGAAAGCGCGTTCATGCATATCCGCCAGCAACAGCCGGCGCTGCAAGCCAGCGACGACCAACTGGCCCGCGCCATCCTGGCGCTCTGATACACGCGTTCCACCCCGGGTGCACTGGCCCAGGCCTGTGCATCCGCGGTAGCCTTCGCCGCCCGAAACCACTGCCACCCGAGAGCCCATGCGTTATTTGCCCTTGCTGTTCGCCCTCGCCGGTGTGGGAAGCGCCCATGCCATGGATGTCACCACCCAGAGCCTCGTCATCACCGGCTATGTCACAAGCCAGGTGACCACTGCGCCGTTCGACCGCAAGGTCGTCGCAGCAGCCCGGGACGACGCCGCCGCCTTCGTTGCCACTGATGGCCAGATACGCGGCGCGCGGTTGCAGGCTGCGCTGGTTTCGCTACGTGAAACACCCGCCTGCCATTCTGTCGGCGACCTTGAACTGGCCGAGGCGATTCTCGTCCAATGATCACTTCTGACTCCTTTGTATCTTCCGGAGATGCTCCATGCGTAAACCGCTGATCGCCGCTACCCTCGGCCTGCTGATGCTGGCCGACCTGGCCCAGGCCCACACCCTCGTGGCCACCAGCAACATCATCGTGCGTGCCTCGGGCCGTTCGATCGATTTCACCTCCGACACCACCACCTCGATTCGCGATTCGAAAGTGGTGCGTGATGCCCACGACGACGCTGCAAGCTTCGTGGCCAGCAACGGCGATATCCGTGGCGCCCAGCTTGAAGCCGCGTTCGGCGCCCTGCGCACTCAATTGCCAGAAGCGCGTGACGCCAGCGACCAGGCCTTGGCCGAAGCTATCCTCGCTCTGTGAAGCGCGCGCGTGCCTGGCTGCTCGGCTGCGTCCTGACGCTGCTGGGCACGCCCGCCCTGGCCGACCTGCAGTTGGTGCTGCAGGCGGACGGCCTTGACCCTTCACAACAGCAAGCCACCCAGGCCCTGCTCGACGAAGCCATGGCCAAGCTGCCACCGCGCTTCAAGCAGCAGCTCGACCGCCAGGTGCTGGTGAGCTGGACCGACCAGATGCCCGAGGACGCCTATGGCCAGGCCTCGCCGGTATCGACCCTGGACCTCAACCGCCGTCTGTTGCCCGGGCTGGTAGACGGCAGCGCCGCTCGCGAAAAGACCAACCGCCCGCATGGCACAGTCCGCGAAGAGCTGCTGGCCACGGTCCTGCACGAAACCACCCATATTTACGACCGTGCCCGCCTGTGGCCCGCTGCCGAGCGCCAGCTGATTACCCGCTGCAAGCGCCAGCAAGGCGCACTGGGCAAGGTCGGCCTGCCCGAAGACTGCCGTGGCCAGGCCGAACGCCGTTTCACCCTCAGCGATGACCCGCGCCTGCTCGACCTGGCCGGCTGGGCGCAATACGTAGGCCGGCGCGGCGAGCGCGAGCAGCATAACGGCCAGCTGGTACGCAGCCCGGACAGCTACGAGCTGAGCAGCCCGAAGGAATTCATCGCGGTCAACATGGAGTATTTTCTCCTCGACCCCAGCTATGGCTGCCGCCGCCCGGCGCTGAACAACTACCTGCGCAAGCACTTCGGCTGGGCGCCGCAACAGAACACCTGCGAAAAAAGCCTGCCGTTCCTCAACGCCGGCAATGACTTCGCCCGCCAGCCGCTGGGCGAAATCGACCCAGAGCGGGTCTATGAGGTTGACTACCTGCTGGCCGAAGCCAACCAGAACTGGGTCAGCCGCTGGGGCCACAGCATGCTGCGCCTGGTGATCTGCGCCCCCGGCCGACCACGTGGCCCGGAC
Source organism: Pseudomonas sp. SWRI51 (assembly GCF_014268825.1). Classification (NCBI taxonomy): domain Bacteria; kingdom Pseudomonadati; phylum Pseudomonadota; class Gammaproteobacteria; order Pseudomonadales; family Pseudomonadaceae; genus Pseudomonas; species Pseudomonas sp. SWRI51. The sequence goes on from NZ_JABWRG010000038.1 coordinate 11,470, forward strand.
TGCCGCCTGGACCTCGACCAGAGCCTGGTGTTGTCGTACCGCGCCTTCGTCAACGACGTACAACTGTCGAGCTGGGACGGCCTGACCGGTGCCTACCCATCCCGCCTGTTCGTGCTGCCGCTGGGCCAGGTCATCGACGAGTACACCAAGACCGAACTGCGCAGCCTGGCCTCGGTGCCGCTCAAGCTCAGCCGCGACGAAATCGAAAACCTGGTGCGCCAGGCTGCCGAGATGCACTGGAGCTACGACGGCAACTATTACTTCCTGTCCAACAACTGTGCGGTGGAGTCGCTCAAACTACTGCGCAGCGGCACCGGCAACCCGCGCCTGAACGACCTCGACGCGATCATGCCTAACGGCTTGCTTGAGGTGCTCAAGGGCCGTGGGCTGGCCGACACCAGCGTGCTCGACGACCCGCGCGAGGCATTGCGCCTGGGCTATCGCTTCGATTCCTACCGCGACCGCTACCAAGCCATGTTCGATGTGCTGAAAAAGCAGTTGCCCATCCAGCAGAGTGCGGTGGAAGACTGGTTGTCCTTACCCGCCGAAGAGCGCCGCCCGTGGTTCGAGCGCGCCGACCTGCGCACCAGCGCCGCCTTGCTGCTGCTGGAGCAAGCCGGCCTGCGCCGCCAGCTGCTGCTGGCCCAGGACGAGGTCAAGCAGCGCTACCTGAACGAGCGTGCGGTGAAGGACGGCAGCTTCGACAAGGCCAACGAAACCTTGCAGGCGATGCTGGCCAACAGCGGCTTCCTCAGCCGCCCGGCCGAGTTGCTCGGCGCGGGCGGCTATGGCCTGCCGCAGCCCGAGGAGCGCAAGCAACTGGAGCAGGCAAGCAGCGAGCGCCAGGCGCAAATGCTGAGCTTGAGCACCACGCTGGACCAGCAGGTGAGGGCGCTGCTGGGGCCTGAGCGGGGCAAGCAGATCAAGGCCGTGGAAGCCAACATCAAGCAGGTGGGCGAGCACCTGCGCAAGCTGCACAAGGCCGCGGGCGGGTTGCAGTTGCCATAGCGCCCCGCCGATCACCGCCGAGTGTAGGAGCGGCCTTGTGCCGCGAAAGGGCTGCGCAGCAGCCCCGGCGATTTTTGCATGAGGCACGGATCTTGGGGCCGCTTTGCGGCCCTTTCGCGACACAAGGCCGCTCCTACAGTGCCCGGTGTAGCGGCATGCCACCTACAAGCACTCCTCATTCTCCTGCGCCAGCCCATCATCCACCGGTATCCACGGCAACCGGCTGCCTACCCAGATATGCCGATTGGGCTGCACCCGCTCTGGGTGATCAAGCGTCGCGACGGTCACATCGATGCTCTGCGGGCTGTGCTCGGTAACCAGCGCCACATGCGCACCGCATGCCCCGCAGAAATACCGGCTGCAACTGGCCGGCGCCACGTAGCGCTGCGCCGAGCCCGCCAACCACTCGAACCCCTCCAACGGCAAGGTCAGCCAGGTGACCAACGTCCCGCCGCTGACCCGCCGGCAAATCGAGCAATGGCAATGCGCAACATCGCCCAAGTGCCCGCGCAAACGGTAGCGCAGAGCGCCGCAATGGCACCCGCCTTCCATAACCTCAGACATCCCGATGACCTCCCGTCGCCTCGCCACAGCCGAAAGCTGGCTGAAAGCTTGCCCGCATAGGATAGCGCCACTACCGGCACAAGACCGGTCAGCCAGGGCCTGCGGATACGTCCGCGCCCGGCGCTATCAACAATTACAAAAACAATGGTGATCCAGATGTCTTCGTGTACCCGCCTTTTCGCAGCAGCCCCCCCTTTGCTCCTCGCGCAGCGCCCGACGCGCTGACCCGCCCGAATCGTCCCTACTTTCGCGCCACGCCTGGAGTACCGCCATGCTGACCTTCCTCGGCTTTGCCATGGTCATCACCTTCATGTACCTGATCATGACCAAGCGCCTGTCGGCCTTGATCGCGTTGATTCTGGTACCGATCCTGTTCGCCCTGTTCGGCGGCTTCTACAGCGACATCGGCCCGATGATGCTGCAAGGCATCAGCAAGCTCGCGCCCACCGGCGTCATGCTGATGTTCGCCATTCTGTATTTCGCCCTGATGATCGACTCCGGCCTGTTCGACCCGGCCGTGCGCAAGATCCTCAAGCTGGTCAAAGGCGACCCGCTGAAAGTCTCGGTAGGCACCGCCGTGCTGGCCCTGGTGGTCTCGCTCGACGGTGACGGCGCCACCACCTACATGATCTGCTGCGCGGCCATGTTGCCGATGTACAGCCGCCTGGGCATGAGCCCACGGATCATGGCCGGCCTGATCATCCTGGCCGGTGGGGTGATGAACATGACCCCCTGGGGCGGCCCGACCGCTCGCGCCGCCAGCGCCCTGCACGTCGACCCTTCGGACATCTTCGTGCCGATGATCCCGGCCATGGCCTTCGGCGTGCTGGCGATCCTCGCCATCGCCTACTGGTACGGCAAGCGTGAGCGCGCCCGCCTGGGTGAGCTGCACCTGCCCACCGATGACACCGACCACAGCGCAATCAGCGTCTCGCAGTTCCCTGAAGCCCGTCGCCCCAAGCTGATCTGGTTCAACGGCGCCCTGACCGCCGCCCTGATGGTGGCGCTGATTGCCGGTGTACTGCCGCTGCCGGTGCTGTTCATGATCGCCTTCAGTATCGCCATGATCGTCAACTACCCCTGCCTGCAACAGCAGAAAGACCGCATCGCCGCCCACGCTTCCAGCGTGCTGGCCGTCAGCGGGCTGATCTTCGCCGCCGGCATCTTCACCGGCATCCTGTCCGGCACCGGCATGGTCGAGGCCATGTCCAAAAGCCTGCTGGCAGTGATCCCCGAGGCGTTTGGCCCGTACATGGCGGTCATCACCGCGCTGGTGAGCATGCCGTTCACCTTCTTCATGTCCAACGACGCCTTCTACTACGGCGTGCTGCCGGTGCTGGCCGACTTCGCCAGCCACTATGGCGTCACCCCGGTAGAAATGGCCCGCGCCTCGATCGTTGGCCAGCCGGTGCACCTGCTCAGCCCGCTGGTGCCCTCGACTTACCTGCTGGTTGCCCTGGCCGGCATCGAGTTCGGCGACCACCAGCGCTTCACCCTCAAATGGGCCGTGCTGGTGTGCCTGTGCATCATGGTTGCAGCACTGGTGCTGGGCACGTTCCCGCTGTTCAGCAGCCTCTGATACAGACGCATCACCCCACCGCCAGGCCCCCAGCGTGGGGCGCCTGGCCTTTAATCGTTCGAAGGAATACACATGGAATGGCTCACCAACCCGGAAATCTGGGTTGCCTTTTTCACCCTGACTGCCCTTGAGATCGTGCTCGGGATCGACAACATCATCATGATCTCGATCCTAGTCAGCCGCATGCCCAAGCACATGCAGCCGCGCACGCGGATATTCGGCCTGGCGCTGGCGATGGTCACGCGGATCATGCTGCTGCTGTCGATCACCTGGGTCATGCGCCTGACGGCCGACCTGTTCCAGGTCTTCGGCCAAGGCATTTCGGGCCGCGACCTGATTCTGTTCTTCGGCGGGCTGTTCCTGCTGTGGAAAAGCTCGCAGGAAATCTACCAAGGCCTGGAAGGCGAAGAAGAAGCCAGCGACGACCCGAAAGGGGCGGGCGGGCAGTTCCTGTACACCATCATCCAGATCGCCATCATCGACATCGTGTTCTCCCTGGACTCGGTGATCACAGCGGTCGGCATGGTGTCGCACGTACCGGTGATGGTCGCCGCGATCATCGTCGCGGTACTGGTGATGATGCTCTGCGCCGGCGCCATCAGCGACTTCATCGACAAGCACCCATCGCTGAAGATGCTCGCGCTTTCGTTCCTGATGGTCGTCGGTACCGTGCTGATCGCCGAAGCTTTCGATGTGCATGTGCCCAAGGGCTATGTGTACTTCGCCATGGCGTTCTCGCTGGCGGTCGAGGCCATCAACATCCGCATGCGCACCGCCCGTGCGCGCAAGGACGAGGCACAGCCCTAGGCCAATCGTGTAGGAGCGGCCTTGTGTCGCGAAAGGGCTGCGCAGCAGCCCCGGCGATTGTGCATGAGGCCCAAATCCTGGGGCCGCTTCGCAGCCCTTTCGCGGCACAAGGCCGCTCCTACAGTTGCCCTATCAGCGTGCGGCCAATGTTTCAAATATGTGTCAGGCATGCCAAGCTGGCAGCAACCGCGCAAAGCAACTAAAGCTTCAATGAGCCCTGTAAAAAACCAAAGCCCACCCCCGGGCCAGGCTCACCGCGTGACCCATTGGCCCTGCACAGGGGCATAGCATCAGGGGGCCTGACCATGCTGACCTTGCTCAACCTGCTTTCCGCCGTGGCGCTGCTGGTGTGGGGTACGCACATCGTGCGTACCGGCATCTTGCGCGTGTACGGCTCCAACCTGCGCCGCGTGCTCAGCCAGAACATGGACAAGCGCCCGCTGGCGTTCCTCGCCGGTATTGTCGTTACCGCCGTGGTGCAAAGCAGCAACGCCACCGCCATGCTGGTCACCTCGTTCGTCGGCCAGGGCCTCATGGCCATGACCCCGGCCCTGGCGATCATGCTTGGCGCCGATGTCGGCACGGCGCTGATGGCCCGCGTGCTGACCTTCGACCTGTCGTGGCTGTCGCCGCTGCTGCTGTTCCTCGGGGTAATCTTCTTTCTTTCACGCAAGCAGACCCGCGTCGGCCAGATGGGCCGGGTGGCCATTGGCCTTGGGCTGATCATCCTGGCACTTGAGCTGATCGTGCAGGCAGCGGCGCCGATCACCCACGCCCAGGGCGTGAAAGTGCTGTTCGCCTCGCTGACCGGCGACATCCTGCTCGATGCCTTGGTCGGCGCGTTGTTTGCCATGATCACTTATTCAAGCCTGGCCGCCGTGCTGCTGACCGCCACCCTGGCCGGCGCCGAGGTCATCAGCTTGCCGGTGGCCATTGGCCTGGTGGTCGGCGCCAACATTGGCAGCGGCTTGCTGGCCTTCATCAGCACCAGCATGCAGAACACCGCCGGGCGCCGGGTGGCGCTGGGCAGCCTGCTGTACAAGCTGATCGGCCTGGTGCTGATCATCCCGGTGCTGCACCCGCTGGTGGCGTGGATGGACAGCCTGAACTTCAGCCCGCAAGAGCTGGTGATCGGCTTCCACCTGCTCTACAACACCCTGCGCTGCCTGATCATGCTGCCCACCGTTCGCTACATGGGCCGCCTGTGCAACACGCTGCTGCCCGAGCGCGACCACGGCAACGGCCAGATCAAGCCGCGCCACCTCGACCCCTCGGCGCTGACCACGCCAAGCCTGGCCTTGGCCAACGCCGCCCGCGAAACCCTGCGCCTGGGCGACATCATCGACAACCTGCTCGACGCCATGCTCGGTGCCTTGCGCGGTACGCAAACCGCGCTGCCGCAACAGGTGCGCACCTTGGTCGAAGATGCCGAAGCGCTGTACAGCGCGATCAAGCTGTACCTGGCGCAAATGCCCCGCGAAGACCTCAGCGAAGCCGAAAACCGGCGCTGGGCAGAAATCATCGAGCTGGCGATCAACCTCAAGCTGTCAGGCGACCTGATCGAGCGCATGCTGCGCAAGGTGCAGCAGCAAAAAACCTCGCAGCGGCGCAACTTCTCCGAAATCGGCCTCGAAGAATTGACCGGCCTGCAAGAGCAATTGTCGTCCAACCTGCGCCTGGGCCTGTCGGTGTTTCTCAGCGCCGACCCCGAAAGCGCACAGCTGCTGCTGCGCGAAAAACGCCGTTTCCGCGCCCAGGAACGGCGCATGGCCCATGCCCATGTCAGCCGCCTGCAACGCAAAGTGATGCAGAGTATCGAAACCAGTTCGCTACACTTGGAGCTGATCGCCGACATGAAGCGGTTGAACTCTTTGTTCTGTAGCAGTGCCTATGTGGTACTGGGCGGGACCGACACCGGAGGGCTGATGCTCGACAGCGTGCCGGACGAAGCCCGCCAGCCGTAACCCCACGCACCCGGAGACCGAAGCTCGCTTATGCGTTGCCTGATGTTCGTTTGCCTGCTGATCTGCAGCTTGCCCAGCCTTGCCCTCGACCGTTCGCGGGTGGAGGGCTACCTGTTGCCCAACGGCCTGCAGGTGATCCTCAAGTCCGGCTACGAGCGCGACCATGTGTCGATCCGCCTGGTGGTAGGCGTGGGCCTGGACGACTTCGGCTGCAGCCAGCGGGAGCTTCCGCACCTGCTCGAACACCTGATGTTCAGCGGCGTCGACGAAACCGGCGAAGGCGGCCTTGAAGAGCGCCTGCAAGCCCTGGGCGGCGAATGGAACGCCTTCACCAGCAGCGCCGACACCACGTTCGTGATCGAAGCCCCGGCGCGCAACCAGCGCAAAGTGCTCGACCTGCTGCTGGCCGTGCTACGCGAGGCCCACATCGATGACAAGGCGCTGGCCAATGCCAAGCGCATCATCGAGCGCGAGGACGGCGGCCACTACGGCCACCTGCAACGTTGGCTGGACCGCCAGCAGGTCGGCCACCCGGCCAGCGACCAACTGGCCACCGAACTCGGCCTCAAGTGCAAGGAGCGCTCCGACCTCGACGACATGACCCTGGCCCAGGTGCAGCAGTTGCGCGAGCGCTGGTACGCCGCCAACAACATGACCCTGATCATGGTCGGCGGCCTCGACCGCCTGCTGCCGGCCTACCTTGAACGCACCTATGGCGAGCTGCCGGCCAGCGAGCCCGAAGAGCGGCGCAACCTGGAGACCATCAGCCAGCAGGCCGAGCAACGTCGCGACCTCACTCGCGGCTGGCTGGGCGACAGCGTCAAGCTGCACTGGCTGTTCATCGAACCCACCCTCGAAGACGGTAACGACCAGACCCTCGAGCTGCTGTCGCGCTACCTGGACTGGGCGCTGTACGACCAGTTGCGCCTGCGCCACGGCCTGTCGTACGGCCCCTCGGTGCAGCGCGAGAGCTTTGGCGACAGCGGCCTGATGAGCCTGCATGCCGACCTTGAGCGCGATGACCTCGACAAGGCGGTGAAGGTGCTTGAAGACCTGTTCGAGCACCTGCGCAAGAACGGCCTCGACCCTGACACCTTCGCCCGCATCAAGGACGCCGCCGTCGCCCGCGAAAGCTGGACCACCCAGGGCAATACGGCACTTGCCGATTATTACTGGGGCGCACTCACCGACTACGACAACGGCCGCTTCACGGACCCGGCGCGCAAACTGCGTGAGGTCAGCCTCAAGCAGGCCGATGCGGCGCTGCAAGCGCTGCTCAAGGAGCCGGGCTACCTGCGCATCGAAAAACCCTTGCTGGGCTATGACGAGTTCTACGGGCTGGTGGCGCTGGGCTTGGGGCTGATTCTCGCCGTCGGGCTGATCAGCTGGCGCCGCAAGCCGGCTGCCAAGCCCAGCGGTGCTACACGCCAGCAGTGATTCGGCGGTATCCTGTGGGCCATTTGCCAAGCCCCATTGCGGGGCGAGCCCGCTCCCAGGGTTAACCGGGGGCGGGCGACGCCAACTCAGCCCCTGTTGCAGACCCATGCCGCCTATTCCCACTTTTGTCCTGCGCGTAATCGAGCTTCTCAAGCGCTACCCCGGCGTGATCGCCCTCGGTGGCTTCCTGTCCGGTATCGGCAGCTTCATCCTGGTCGACCGCCAGGCCGGCCTTGCCAGCTGGATCGCCATCCTGATGCTGGTCAGCTGGGTGTGGCTGATGCTCGAAAACACCCTCACCGGGCTGTTTGCGCGCACCTTCAAGCGCGAGATCCCACAGCCGCTGCTGCGTTACGCCACGCAGATGATCCACCAAGAGAGCCTGTTCTTCGTCCTGCCGTTCTTCTTCATCACCACCACCTGGAACAGCGGGCAACTGGTGTTTACCGGCCTGCTGGCGGCGGCGGGGCTGGTGTCGATCGTCGACCCGCTGTACTACCGCTGGCTGGCACCCCGGCGCTGGCTGTTCCTCGCCCTGCACACCCTGACCCTGTTCGCGGCGATGTTGACCGCGCTGCCGATCATCCTGCACCTGACCACCGCGCAAAGCTTCAAGCTGGCGCTGGTGGCGGCCATGGTGCTGTCGTTCCCAAGCCTTGCCAGCAGCTTCCCGATCCGCACCTGGCGGCGCGCTGTGGCGCTGGTGCTGGTGACGCTGGCGGTGGGCGGTGGCGGCTGGCTGCTGCGCTCATGGGTGCCGCCGGCGACGCTGTGGCTGACCGATGTAGCGGTGAGCACCGAGGTGATCAACCGCAAGCCGGGTGAATCGCTGGACGAAATCTCCGCCAGCCGCATTCGCAGTGGCGGGCTGTATGCCTACACCGCAATCAACGCGCCACGCGGGCTGGACGAGCGCATCTACCATGTGTGGCAGTTCAACGGCAAAGAGGTCGACCGCATCGCCCTGGATATCCATGGCGGGCGCAAGGAAGGCTACCGGGCCTGGACCCGCAAGCAGAACTTCCCGCCCAACCCGGTGGGCAAGTGGCAGGTGCGGGTATTGACCGAAGATGGCCAGGTGATCGGCGTGCTGCGTTTCAAGGTGGTCGACGAACCCCCAGCCTCCGCGCAACCCCTGTAGGAGCGACCTTGTGTCGCGAAAGGGCTGCGCAGCAGCCCCGGCCATTTTGCATGAGGCCGAAATCCTGGGGCCGCTACGCGGCCCTTTCGCGGCACAAGGCCGCTCCTACAGAGGGGGCCAGTCTGCTGATCGAGCACATTTTCAACAAACCCCACCCACCCCGCTGCGCTATGATCAGCCTCTGTGCCCACCGTCAGATGCATGGAGCCTATGACCGCCCCGAGCGCAACCCTGGATCACCAGCAGCCCTCTAGCCTGCGCATTGCCGGCGACTGGACCCTGGCCCACTACGCCAGCCTCAAGCGCACCTGCGAGCAACTGCGCAGCCAGTACTCGCCAGACACCGCAGTCGACCTCAGCCAGCTCGGCCGGCTCGATACGGCCGGCGCCTCGCTGCTGGCCGAGCTGCTCGGCGCCGAGCGCCTGGAACGCTGCACCAGCACCCTCAGCGAAGCCAACCGCGCCTTGCTGCAGACCGTCTACCGTTCGGTACAAAACTACTGCATCCCGGTCAAACAACCCGAGCGCCCGGTACTGGTCCAGTTGCTCGGCCGCATCGGCCGTGCGGTGGATGCGCTTTGGCAGGACACCCTGCAGGTGCTCGGCTTCATCGGCCTGATCCTGCAAACCCTGCTGCTGCGCCTGTTCCAGCCCCAGCGCTGGCGCATGACACCGCTGGTTGCCCACCTTGAGCAAACCGGCCTGGATGCCGCCCCCATCGTTGCCTTGCTGACATTTCTGGTCGGGGCCGTGGTGGCATTTCTCGGGGCCACGGTGCTGGCCGCCTTTGGCGCGACAATCTTTACCGTCGACCTGGTTGCCTTCTCGTTCCTGCGCGAATTTGCCGTGCTGCTGACCGCCATCCTCATGGCCGGGCGCACCGCCAGCGCCTTTACCGCGCAAATCGGCTCGATGAAGGCCAACGAAGAAATCGACGCCATCCGCACCCTGGGCCTGAACCCCATCGAACTGCTGGTGGTGCCGCGGGTGCTGGCGCTGTTGATCGCACTGCCGCTGCTGACCTTTGTCGCGATGATCTGCGGCATGGTCGGCGGGGCGGTGGTCTGCGCGTTGTCGCTGGGCATCTCCCCGGCGATGTTCCTGTCGCTGCTGCAAACCGATATCGGTGTGCAGCATTTTCTGGTGGGCCTGGCCAAGGCGCCGTTCTTCGCCTTCCTGATCGCGGCCATTGGCTGCCTTGAAGGCTTCAAAGTCAGCGGCAGCGCCGAATCGGTCGGTGCCCACACCACCTCGGCGGTGGTGCAATCGATCTTCGTGGTGATCGTGCTGGATGCGATCGCCGCGCTGTTCTTCATGGAGATGGGCTGGTGACGGAGGCGGTGATCCAAGCCCGGGGCCTGTGCAATCGCTTCGGCAGCCAGACGGTGCACGAGAACCTCGACCTGGACCTGTATCGCGGCGAGATCCTCGCCGTGGTCGGCGGCTCGGGCAGCGGCAAGTCGGTGCTGCTGCGCAGCATCATTGGCCTGCGCCAGGCTAACGAGGGCAGGGTGACGGTGTTCGGCCAGGACCTGGCCGGCCTCGATGAACGCCAACGCTCGCAGGTCGAGCGGCGCTTCGGCGTGTTGTTCCAGAAGGGCGCGCTGTTCTCGTCGCTGACGGTGACCGAAAACGTCGCCTTGCCACTGATCGAACACGCCGGCCTGTCACGCGCCGACGCCGAGCACTTGGCCGGAGTCAAGCTGGCGCTGGCCGGGCTGCCGATCAGCGCCGCCGACAAATACCCCGCCTCGCTGTCAGGCGGCATGATCAAGCGCGCAGCGCTGGCCCGCGCCCTGGCGCTGGACCCAGACATCCTGTTCCTCGACGAACCCACCGCCGGCCTCGACCCCATCGGCGCCGCCGACTTCGACCAACTCATCCTCACCCTGCGCGATGCCCTGGGGCTGTCGGTGTTTTTGATTACCCACGACCTCGACACGCTGTACACCATCACCGACCGCGTGGCGGTGCTGGCGCAGAAAAAGGTGCTGGTCGCCGGCCCGCTGAGCAGCGTGGCGCAGGCCGATGACCCGTGGATTCACGACTATTTTCACGGCCCGCGTGGCCGGGCGGCCGACGATGCCGCCCTGCGCGCCCGCCAGGAGCGCTGAACGATGGAAACCCGAGCTCATCATGTCCTGATCGGCCTGATCACCGTGCTGGTGGTGGCCGGCGCCATGCTGTTCGGCCTGTGGCTGACCAAGTCCAGCGTCGACGATGCGTTCAAGGACTACGAGGTGGTGTTCAACGAGGCGGTGTCGGGCTTGTCACGCGGCAGCCCGGTGCAATACAACGGCATCAAGGTCGGCGATGTGAGCACCCTGCGCCTCGACCCGCAGGACCCGCGCCGGGTGCTGGCGCGGGTGCGCCTGAGCGGCGACACGCCGGTCAAGGAAGACACCCAGGCCAAGCTGACCCTGGCCGGGGTGACCGGCAATGCCTTCATCCAGCTCAGCGGCGGCACCCCGCAAAGCCCCGAACTCAAGGGCAAGGACGGCAAGCTGCCGATCATCATCGCCTCGCCCTCGCCCATTTCACGCCTGCTCAACGACAGCAGCGACCTGGTCACCAATATCAACCTGCTGCTGCACAACGCCAACCAGATGTTCTCCGAGCGCAACGTCGAGCACTTGAGCAACACCCTGGCCAACCTCGACCAGACCACCGGCGCCTTCGCCAGCAAAAAGGGCGGCATCGCCGACACCCTGGCCCAGCTTGCCGAAGTGGGCCGCCAGGCCAACGCCACCCTGGCCGAAACCCAGGCGCTGATGCGCAACGCCAACGGCCTGCTCGGCACCCAGGGCAAGCAAGCCATCGGCAGCGCCGAACAGGCCATGCAGTCGCTGGCCGAGACCAGCGCCACCCTCAACCGCCTGTTGCAGGACAACCGCCAGGCCATCGACGATGGCGCCCAGGGCCTGAACCAGGTTGCCCCGGCCATTCGCGAGCTGCGCGAGACCCTCAATTCGCTCAAAGGCATCTCCCGGCGCCTGGAAGCCGACCCCAGCGGCTACCTGCTGGGCCGCGACAACAACAAGGAGTTCCAGCCATGATCGCGTCGCTGCGCCTGCTCGCCCTCAGCGCTTCACTGAGCCTGCTCACCGCCTGCTCGATCCTGCCGCAGAGCGCGCCTGTGGATATCTACCGCTTGCCCGTTGGCCAAGGCAGCGCAAGCCCGGCAGCGCTGGGCTGGTCATTGCGGGTGAACAAGCCGCTGGCCAGCGAAACACTGTCGGGGCCACGCATCGCGGTTATCCCGCAGGGTGATGTGCTCAGCAGCTACAAGGGCGCCCGCTGGAGCGACCCGGTGCCGCTGCTGGTGCGCAACCGCCTGCTGGATGGTTTCCAGCGCGATGGCCGGGTGCAGCGCCTGAGCGCCGATGACAGCAACCTGCAGGCCGACTACGAGCTGGGCGGCGAGCTACAGGCGTTTCAGAGCGAATACCGCTACTGGCGCGTGGTGGAAGTGGTGATCCGCTATGACGCGCGGCTGATCGATGGGCGTACCCAACGTATTCTGGCCAGCAAACGCTTCGAAGTCCGCGAGCACCTCGACCACACCGATGTGCCGCGAGTGGTGCGCGGCTTCGGTACGGCCAGCGACCAGCTGACGCGCCAGGTGATCGACTGGACCGTGGCTCAGGCGAAGAACCAGTAGCAGACGAAGATCGCCGCGACCACCCCGGAGAACTCGGCCAGCAGCGCACATCCCACGGCGTGGCGCACACGCTGGATGCCCACCGCACCGAAGTACACTGCCAGCACGTAGAAGGTGGTTTCGGTGCTGCCCTGAATAGTCGCCGCCACCAGCGCCGGGAAGCTGTCGACACCGTGGGTCTGCATGGTCTCGATCAGCATGGCCCGCGCCGCGCTGCCGGAGAATGGCTTGACCAGCGCGGTCGGCAGGCCCTCGACAAAGCGGGTGTCCAGGCCCAGCCAACTGACGGCGTGGCGAATGCCGTCCAGGGCCAGCTCCAAGGCGCCTGAGGCGCGTAGCACACCGACTGCCACCAGCATGGCGACCAGATACGGCAACAGCGCCTTGGCCACGTCAAAGCCTTCCTTGGCGCCCTCGACGAACGCCTCGTACACCTTCACGCGCTTGAGCGCGCCAACCAGCACGAACAGCATGATCACCCCGAACAGCGTGAGGTTGCCCAGGATCGACGAAAGCCCGGCCAGCGCCGCTGCCGACAAGGTGCCCAGAAACGCCATGAAGCACCCCAGCAGCAACGCACCGGGGATCAGGTAGGCGAGCACCACCGGGTCCCACAGGCGCAAGCGCTGCATCACCGCCACCGACAGCAGGCCGACCAGGGTCGACACGCTGGTGGCCAGCAGGATCGGCAGGAACACCAAGGTGGGGTCCATGGCCCCTTGCTGGGCGCGGTACATGAAGATGGTCACCGGCAGCAGCGTCAGCGACGAGGCGTTGAGCACCAGAAACAGGATCTGCGCATTGCTTGCTGTGGTGCTGCTGGGGTTGAGCTCCTGCAGCGCCCGCATGGCCTTGAGGCCGATGGGGGTGGCGGCGTTGTCCAGGCCCAGGCCGTTGGCGGCGAAGTTCATGGTGATCAGCCCCAGGGCCGGGTGCCCGCGTGGCACTTCCGGCATCAGCCGGGCGAACAGCGGCCCGAGGACCTTGGCCAGCCATTCGACGATGCCGGCTTTTTCGGCGATTTTGAGAAAGCCCAGCCACAGCGTCAGGGTGCCGAACAGCAGGACCATGACCTCCACCGAAAGCTTGGCCATGGCAAAGATGCTCTCGACCATGGCGGCGAAGATACCGGCGTTGCCGCCCACCAGCCATTGCGCCAGGGCGGAGATGGCCGCCACCACGAAGAAGCCAAGCCAAAGGCCGTTGAGCATCCCGGAATTCCCCTGTGAAAAATGCCCGAATGATAGCGCAATCGGCCTGTAGGAGCGGCCTTGCGTCGCGAAAGGGCTGCGAAGCAGCCCCGGCGGTCTTGCATGAAGCCGAGATCCTGGGGCCGCTGCGCGCCCCTTTCGCGACACAAGGCCGCTCCTACGCACCACACTGCGTCGCTTTGGCCACAAACACAAAAAAGCCCCGACGAGTCGGGGCTTTCTGGTTCAGCGCAACGGCTTACTGGTTAACAGGCTCGCCTGCTACAACAGCGTCTTTCTTGCCTTTGGCAACCACCGAGTTGTAGTACGCCTCGCCTTTGGCGCTGTCGTACATACCCTGCCACTTGGCGATAACCACGGCGGCCAGGGCGTTGCCCACCACGTTCAGCGCGGTACGGGCCATGTCCATGATGCGGTCGACGCCAGCGATGAACGCCAGGCCTTCCAGCGGAATGCCAACGCTGCCCAAGGTAGCCAGCAGCACCACGAACGACACGCCCGGCACGCCGGCGATACCTTTGGAGGTGACCATCAGGGTCAGCACCAGCATCAGCTGCTGGCCGATCGACAGGTCGATGCCGTACAGCTGGGCGATGAAGATAGCCGCGATGCTCTGGTACAGGGTCGAGCCGTCGAGGTTGAACGAGTAGCCGGTCGGCACCACGAACGAGCAGATCGACTTCGGCGCGCCGTACTTTTCCATCTTCTCGATCACGCGCGGCAGCACGGTTTCGGAGCTGGAGGTGGAGTAGGCGAGGATCAGCTCATCTTTCATGATGCGCATGATCTTGATCACCGAGAAGCCAAACACCCGTGCCACCAGGCCCAGCACCATGAAGGCGAAGAAGGCGATGGCGAAGTACACCAGCACGACCAGCTTGGCCAGCGGCAGCAGCGAGGCGAAGCCGAAGTTGGCCACGGTCACGGCGATCAGGGCGAATACGCCGATCGGGGCGTAGTTCATGATCATGTGGGTGACCTTGAACATGGTCTCCGACACGCCCTGGAAGGTGCGCACCAGCGGCTCGCGCAGGTCGGCGTTAAGGGTCGAAAGGCCCATGCCGAACATTACCGAGAAGAAGATGATCGGCAGCATTTCGCCACGCATCAGCGCTGCGAAGATATTCGACGGGATCAGGTTGAGCAGGGTTTCGATGAACGCGTGCTCATGCTGCACCTCGGCGGCGGTCGCCTGGTACTTGGAGATATCGACGGTACCCAGGGTGCTCATGTCGATGCCGGCGCCCGGGTGGAAGACGTTGGCCAGCACCAGGCCGACGACGATGGCAATGGTGGTCACCACCTCGAAGTAGAGGATGGTCTTGAGGCCAATACTGCCAAGTTTCTTCGCATCGCCAACCCCGGCAATACCCACGATCAGCGACGAGATCACGATCGGGACAACGATCATCTTGATCAGACGAATGAAGATGTCGCCAGCGGGCTGGAGGATGTTGCTGATCCACCATGCCTTTTCTGCACTGAAATGATTCAGTAGCGCGCCGACTGCAACGCCCAGCAACAAACCGATCACGATTTGCCAGGCGAGGCTCAGTTTTGCCTTCTTCATGTCATTACCCTTTGTTGTAGTGGTCACAGGCATCCGGCGTCAAACCCGCGTTGCAGAGCTGTTTAAAGCATCGTTGCAACCCTTTGCTTGCGCCCGGCGACCCCATGAAAGGTCACCGCGAGCACGCCAAAGACGTACTCGGGCCGGGGAAAAAGGCGGCAACTATTGCGATGGTAAAGGTGCCAGTCTAATGCCGGAAACGACTACCCCATGCCGAATCGGCATGAGGCGAGACCCTCAAATCGGGCGTCGGCAAGCCCTTGATTTTCAACGTTCGGAAACCCGAACAAGACCGAACCGCCAGATTTCGGCAGATTTGGCGGCTAATGCAGAAGGATAGGAATGGCATGTTCGACAATCCGAATGGCTGAAATGCCACCTGACCTGACCGGTCGGACAGTCGAAAAAAAAGCGATGTACGGTCACGACAAAATGTGTCTTACAGACAAGCCGTGCCTATATAAGGAAGGAATGCTGCATCAGGCGCTTCGGAAGCCAGACCGGCCTGCGGCCGATCTGCAACTTCCGATGCCACCCTCTCCTGACCCGGCCCATAAAGGAGGTACTCCCTGTACCCCTAGGCCACTCCGATCCTGTAGCAATCAGAACAGCCCGGCCCCCTGGTCATGCGCTGCTTCTCATCGATGCGGCGCATCATAGAAGCCAGAACGATAGATTGGTTCAGCTTCTATTTCGTTACAGTGCGTGCCCTGATACAAAAAACCTCAGTACCAGTTGGGGTCACGCTTGAGCTGCTCCTGCAGCATGGCCTTCATGCCGTCATCGGGCTTGCCGAGCCAGCGGTAATCCGCGTGGCGGGTCGGCGACTTGTCCGCGGGCAAACCTTCGGGCACCTCCACGAGCATCCCGTAGGCATCGTCCTTGTCCCAGCTGAAAGCAACGATCAGCCGTTTGTGGGTGCAGTTGTTGTCGGACTCGCAAAGAGGGCCAACCAGATACTGGTCACCATCCTCGGTCACTGCCGACATCTGTAGCGGCGAGCTGCCGCTCAGGTTGATCACCCACTCGGGCAGGCGTTCCTCGCCCTTGATCGCGTCCTGCCAGGTTTCCCGGTATTCGGGGTCCGTGCTCAACACTTGGTTGGCACGCACCTGGCCGTCATTGGCCGCCATGGCCGTGGTGACGACGCCCAGTAGCAGGGCGCCGGCCAGCATCCTGTTCATGGGTCAGCCCCTGCGACGTCCGAAGATGAAGGACGCTACGAACAGCACCAGGAAGACAATGAACAGAATCTTCGCGATACCAGTAGCCGCGCCCGCGATACCACCGAAGCCCAGGACGGCAGCGACAATGGCGATGATCAGGAAAGTGATAGCCCAGCTCAGCATGATGTTTCTCCTTTCTTGTGCGTAATCGAGTGCGTAAAAAGCCTTGCCGAAGTGTCAGAACACCCAGCGTTCTTGCGGTTGAACCGTTTCAAGTACAGCAGGGGCAGCTGTGTCACTGGCCGGCATTGGCTCGGCCGCTCGGACCAAGGTGCTGGCACGGGTCGCCTTCATCTGCGTCAACAGCGCGGTTTGCGCCGCTACCTGGTCGGCCAGGCGTGCGGTCTGCCAGCTGTAGTAGAACAGGCCGGCTGCCAAGGTGAGCAGCACGGCCATGCCAAGAATCAACGCCTGGCGAGCTGGCAAAACGGCGGATTGCGTGCGGTTGACGTTTGGGCGGTTCATGCCAGCTCCTCCTGCTTACTGCGTACTTGTTTTATGAAACCTGAACAAGACATTGCAGCCTGCATGCCAGCTTTTAACCGATATAAAAACCCTTATAAATCAACCTGTTACGCAATATCTCAAAAAGTTCAAGGACGTATCCTGCACGATGCACGCTGTGGCGCCGTGCGTTTTGCACGATTCAACCTTCGACCTTTCTGGCCACCTTGAGCAAATCGGCGTCCACGCCCCGCACGCCGACGATCTGCCGCGCCACGTCCACGGCAATGGTGCGCTGTTCGCTGCTGACCACCTCGCCAGACAACCGCACCATGCCGTCGGCACTGGCCACCTTGATATTCAGGCCGTCCAGGTTGCGGCTGAAGCGGTAGCTGGTCTGGATCTTGTCGATGATCCAGCTGTCGCTGGGCTGCGGCCCGCTGGGCGCATCCACCGGTTTTTCCCGGGCCTTGGCCAGGGCAGTGCTGTCCAGGCTCACCAAATTGTTGACCAGGTGCACGCCGTCAGTGGTGCGTGCCAGCACCCCGGCCAGTTCCTTGGCCTCGGCGCTGTCGACCTTGCCGCGCAAGGTGACTACGCCATCGCGGCTTTGTACCTCGATGGGCGACTTCTCGGTGACCCGGCTCCACAGCAGGCGGGCGCGCACCACGGCGCCGAGGGTGGCGTCCTCCAGGCGTTGGGCATAGGCACGCGGCTCCAGCGGGTGTTCGATCAGTGCCGGGTTGATGCGCAACTGGTTGTCCACCTGTTCGATGCCACGGGTGGCCAGCGCCACATGCTCGGCCAGGTCGCGCTCGACGGGGTTTTCCACTTCACCGCTCAGGCGCGCCTGCGCGCCGTCCACTTCAACCTTGATCGGGAAGGGGTTGAGCAGGCGGTTGAGGGACAACGCCGTCTGCAATGAGCCTTCCAGGCGGGCGTCCTGGACGGGGTCGGCCAGCGCGGCGATCATAATTGGCAACAAACTGCAGGCCATCACCAGGGTTCGAAGGGGGAATCGCATCGTGTTTACCTCCTGACAGATACATCAACCTGTGACCGTCGCAACCGCCATGCCAGCCCACAGGCACTTAATAACTTCACTGTTTTCAACGACTTGGCCATCATGGCGGCTAAGAGCTAGCATGCATGGCGCGGAATCAATCAGAATCAACCATGCAACTTGCCCGATTTTTCCGACACTAACTGAGATCAATCCCAAAGGAGCGTAGGAAAATGGAGCCAGTCCAGGACAAGCAAGGCCGCATTCTGCTGGTGGATGACGAGTCCGCGATCCTGCGCACCTTCCGCTATTGCCTCGAAGACGAGGGCTATAGCGTCGCCACCGCCAACAGTGCCGCCCAGGCTGAGACCCTGCTGCAACGCCAGGTGTTCGACCTGTGCTTTCTCGATTTGCGCCTGGGCGAGGACAACGGCCTCGATGTGCTGGCCCAGATGCGCATCCAGGCACCGTGGATGCGCGTGGTCATCGTCACTGCCCACTCGGCGATCGACACCGCCGTAGACGCCATTCAGGCCGGCGCTGCCGATTACCTGGTCAAACCGTGCAGCCCCGACCAGTTGCGCCTGGCCACGGCCAAGCAACTGGAAGTGCGCCAGCTCTCGGCACGCCTTGAAGCCCTCGAAGGCGAGGTGCGCAAACCCAAGGACGGCCTGGATTCCCACAGCCCGGCCATGATGGTGGTGCTGGAAACGGCCCGCCAGGTGGCAACCACCGATGCCAACATCCTTATTCTGGGCGAGTCGGGCACCGGTAAAGGCGAGCTGGCCCGTGCCATCCACGGCTGGAGCAAGCGCGCGCGCAAGTCGTGCGTGACCATCAACTGCCCGTCGCTGAACGCCGAGCTGATGGAAAGCGAACTGTTCGGTCACACCCGCGGCGCCTTTACCGGTGCCAGCGAGAGCACCCTTGGGCGGGTTAGCCAGGCCGACGGCGGCACCCTGTTCCTCGACGAAATCGGCGACTTCCCGCTGAGCCTGCAGCCCAAGCTGCTGCGTTTTATCCAGGACAAGGAGTACGAGCGCGTCGGCGACCCAGTGACGCGCCGCGCCGATGTGCGGATTCTGGCCGCGACCAACCTCAACCTTGAGGAGATGGTCCGCGAAGGGCGGTTCCGTGAAGACCTGCTGTACCGCCTGAACGTGATCACCCTGCACCTGCCGCCGCTACGCGAACGCAGCGAGGACGTGCTGACCCTGGCCGACCGCTTCCTGGCCCGCTTCGTCAAAGAGTACTCGCGCCCCGCCCGTGGGTTCAGCGACGAAGCCCGCGCCGCGCTGCTCAACTACCGCTGGCCGGGCAACATCCGCGAGCTGCGCAACGTGGTGGAACGGGCCAGCATCATCTGCCCGCAGGAGCGTGTGGAGGTGACCCACCTGGGCATGGGCGAACAGCCCACCAGCAGCGCCCCGCGTGTTGGCGCGGCGCTGAGCCTGGATGAGCTGGAACGGGCGCACATCGGTGCGGTGCTGGCCGCCAGCGACACCCTCGACCAGGCCGCGAAAACCCTCGGCATCGATGCCTCGACGCTGTACCGCAAGCGCAAGCAGTACAACTTATGAAGTGGTCGATGAAGCTGCGCACGCGGCTCTTTCTAAGTATTTCGGCGCTGGTCACAGTCGCGTTGCTGGGCCTGCTGTTGGGGCTGTTCAGTGTGCTGCAGATGGCAACCATGCAGCAACGTTTGGTGCAGGACACTACGCACACGCTGTCGCTGGGCCTGCAATTGCGGCAGAACCTGGGCGAACAGCTGAACCTGATTCTGGACCCGGACACCGTCCCGGAAAACCTGCTGGCATTACAAAGCCGTTTTCAGACCTTGCTCAGCCAAGGCCTGGAGGAGGGCGTGCCCAACGCAGGCTTCAACCAGGCCAAAAGCAACTACCAGGCGTTTCTCGAGGCCTACCGGCAAAGCCCGGCGCCGTCGCGCAGCATGGGCATCGACCAACCGCTGGGGTCGGCCTTCAACCAGGTGCGCAATGACCTGATCGACTCGCACAAGCAAACCCTTGAGCAGATCATCCACGCCGAAGAGCATTCCCGCGACCGCGCACTGCTGATCAGCGGCATGCTCGGCATGATGGGGCTGACGGTACTGGTGCTGGGGTTCATGACCGCGCACAACATTGCCCGGCGCTTCGGCCAACCCATCGAGGCGCTGGCCAAGGCTGCCGACCAGGTAGGCCAAGGCAATTTCGATGTGACCTTGCCGGTGACCAAGGGCAGCGAACTGAGCTTGCTGACCCGCCGTTTCGGGCTGATGGCCGATGCCCTGCGCAAACACCAGGCCACGAATGTCGACGAACTGCTGGCCGGCCAGCAGCGCCTGCAAGCTGTGCTCGACAGCATCGACGATGGCTTGCTGATCATCGACCGCCAAGGCCGCCTGGAGCACCTCAACCCGGTGGCTCAGCGCCAATTGGGCTGGGACCCGAGCCGCATCGGCGTGAGCCTGGCCGAAGCCTTGCAACGCCCGGAGTTGGAACAGCAGATGCACCTGGTGCTGCGCGGCGGCAGCCTGGACCGCCCGCCAGAAGACCTGAGCCTGGAAGTGGACGACGAAACCCGCCTGCTGACCTACAGCCTGACCCCGGTCAGCCACCCGCAAGGGCCGATCCTGGGGGCGGTGATGGTGCTGCACGACGTGACCGAGCAGCGCGCCTTCGAGCGTGTGCGCAGCGAGTTCGTGCTACGCGCCTCCCACGAACTGCGCACCCCGGTCACCGGCATGCACATGGCCTTTGGCCTGCTGCGTGAGCGCATCAGCTTCCCGCCCGAGGCGCGTGAGAACGACCTGCTCGACACCATCGGCGAAGAGATGCAGCGCCTGACGCAATTGATCAACGACCTGCTCAACTTCTCGCGCTACCAGAGCGGGCTGCAAAAGCTTGAACTGGCGCCGTGCGCCCTGGATGAACTGTTCGAGCGCGCCGTTGCGCGCTTTGCCGAGCAGGCTGCAGCCAAGCAGATAGAGCTGGTGTGTGAGTTGGAGCCGCCACTGCCACGCATCCAGGCGGACATCGCGCAGATCGAGCGGGTGCTCGACAACCTGCTGCACAATGCCATCCGCCATACCGCCAGCGGCGGGCGTATCCGCCTGCATGCGCGGCGCCATGCCGAACGGGTGATCATCAGCGTCGAAGACAACGGCGAAGGGATTGCCTACGGCCAGCAGGGGCGGATTTTCGAGCCGTTCGTACAGGTTGGCCGCAAGAAAGGCGGCGCCGGGCTGGGCTTGGCGTTGTGCAAGGAGATCGTGCAGTTGCACGGCGGGCGCATGGGTGTGTTTTCACGGCCGGGGCAGGGCACGCAGTTCTACATGGCGTTGCCGGTGTAATACGCGGCACTGGCTAGCGTGGGCCAACGGTTGTCGGGCTCACTGGTGTAGGAGCGGCCTTGTGTCGCGAAAGGGGTGCGCAGCACCCCCAGGAATTGTGCAGAACGCTGATATCCCTGGGGCTGCTTCGCAGCCCTTTCGCGGCACAAGGCCGCTCCTACAAGGGTCAGAACGCTGGTACTACGGCGCCTTTGTACTTCTCGGTGATGAACTGCTTCACCTCAGGCGAGTGCAGCGCAGCGGCCAGCTTTTTCATGGCGTCCGAGTCTTTGTTGTCCGGGCGGGCAACCAGAATGTTCACATAAGGCGAATCGCTGCCTTCGATGGCCAGCGCGTCTTTCTCTGGGTTGAGCTTGGCTTCCAGCGCGTAGTTGGTGTTGATCAGGGCGGCATCGACCTGGGTCAGCACGCGCGGAATGGTGGCCGCTTCCAGCTCACGGAACTTCACGTTTTTCGGGTTACCGGTAACGTCTTTCACGGTGGACAGGATGTTCTTGTTGTCCTTGAGCGTGATCACGCCAGCCTTGGCCAGCAGCAGCAGCGCGCGGCCGCCGTTGGTGGCATCGTTGGGGATGACCACGGTGGCGCCGGTAGGCAGCTCGTCGAGTTTCTTGATCTTGGACGAGTACACGCCCAGCGGCTCGATGTGCACGCCGGCAACGCTCACCAGGTGAGTGCCCTTGGCCTTGTTGAACTCATCCAGGTAAGGCTGGTGCTGGAAGAAGTTGGCGTCCAGGCGCTTTTCGGCAACCTGTACGTTGGGCTGGATGTAGTCGGTGAATTCCTTGACCTTCAGTTCCACGCCTTCCTTGGCCAGTTGTGGCTTCACGAAGTTGAGGATCTCGGCGTGCGGCACCGGGGTGGCGGCAACGGTCAGGGTCTCGGCGTGGGCCGAGAAGGCCGCAACAGCGGCGACAACAGCAAGCAGCTTCTTCATTGATCACTCCTTGTGAGGGCCGCGACGGCCCCCGAACGGGTCGGCCAGGCCGACCCCATTGGGGTTACTTACGGGAAAAATGCACGACCAGTTTGTCGCCGACACTCTGCAGAACTTGAACCAGCAGCAACAGCAGCACCACGGTGACCACCATGACGTCGGTCTGGAAGCGCTGGTAGCCAAAGCGGATGGCCAGGTCGCCCAGCCCGCCTGCGCCGACCACACCGGCCATGGCGGTGTACGACACCAGGGTAATGGCGGTGACGGTAATGGCCGCGAAGATGCCCGGGCGGGCTTCTGGCAGCAGCGCGTTGGTGATGATCTGGCGGGTGGTCGCGCCCATCGACTGGGTGGCTTCGATGATGCCGCGGTCCACCTCACGCAGGGCGGTTTCGACCAGGCGGGCGAAGAACGGCGTAGCACCGACCACCAGCGGCGGAATGGCACCGGCCACGCCCAGCGAGGTGCCGGTGATCAGCACGGTAATCGGGATCATCACGATCAGCAGGATGATGAACGGCAGCGAGCGCAGCACGTTGACCACCAGCGACAGCAGCGCATACAGGCCTTTTTGCTCGAACATCTGCCGTGGCCCGCACAGGAACAGCAGCACGCCCAGCGGCAGGCCCAGCAGCACAGTGAAGAACAGCGAGCCGAACAGCATGATCATGGTGTCGATGGTGGCGAGCCAGATTTCGGCCCAGTCGACGTTGGCGAAGAAATTCAGGGCGTCCATCAACGCAGTACCTCCATATGTACATCAGCTGCCTTGAAGCGGGCGAACGCCGCGTCCATGTCGCCACCGATCAGGGCGAGGGTGAGCTGGCCATAGGGGACATCCTTGATGCGGTCGATACGCCCGGCCAGGATGCTGTAGTCAACGCCGGTTTCGCGGGCCACGGTGCCCAGCAGCGGCGCGTAGGTGGCGTCGCCCTGGAAGGTCAGGCGCACGATGCGGCCTGGCACATGGGCAAAGTCGTCGCGCTGCTCGCCTTCGTTGACCTGCTCGTCTTCCTGGACAAAGCGCTTGGTGGTGGCGTGCTGCGGGTGCAGGAACACCTCGGCCACCGGGCCGTGCTCGACGATATGCCCGGCATCCATGACCGCGACTCGGTCACAGACGCGGCGGATCACGTCCATTTCATGGGTGATCAGCACGATGGTCAGCTTCAGTTCGCGATTGATCTCGGCCAGCAGTTGCAGCACCGATGCGGTGGTTTGCGGGTCGAGGGCGCTAGTGGCTTCGTCGCACAGCAGGATTTTCGGGTTGGTCGACAAGGCGCGGGCAATGCCGACGCGCTGCTTTTGCCCGCCCGACAACTGCGCCGGGTATTTTTTCGCGTGGTCGAGCAGGCCGACGCGGTGCAGCAGCTCCTTGACCCGGCCGTTGATCTGGTCGCGGGACAGTTCACCGGCCAGCACCAACGGCAGCGCGACGTTGTCGGCCACGGTCTTGGACGCCAGCAGGTTGAAGTGCTGAAAGATCATCCCGACCTGCTGGCGGAAACGCCGCAGCTGGTAGGCATCGAACGCGGTGACGTCTTCGCCATCGACGATGATCTTGCCACCGCTCGGCGCTTCGAGGCGGTTGATCAGGCGCAGCATGGTGCTCTTGCCGGCACCGGAGTGGCCAATCAGGCCGAACACCTGGCCATCTTCGATGGTCAGGCTGGTCGGGTTCAGGGCCGGTATATCCCTACCGGCGACGCGGTAGGTCTTGTGGACATTTTGAAACTCGATCACTGAGCGAACCTTGTGGGGCGCATGGAATATGGAGCCAGCGGTTGGCCGGGGTCGCGCATTTTAGCCTTTTCCATACGCTGTTCTTAGCATTTATTTCCTCGCCACCCTATCGAAAGGGCATAACGCGACAACCGGTAATCCTGATTGAACGCTCGGGCTCGCCCCCCAGTCACTACTTGAACAAGCCCAACGGGCAGCCTGAAGACTGATGAGGAGAGCCGCACATGGCCAGCAAGAAAGCGCCGGAACCACGGCAAAGCCAGCTCGCCGGTACCGATACCCCTGACCGCGCCAATACCAATGCCAAGCTGCAGAGCCTGGAGGCAGCGCGCAGCGATGCCACGGGCCAGGCGCTGCGCACCAACCAGGGGGTCAAGGTTGCCGACAATCAGAACAGCCTCAAGGCTGGCGCGCGCGGGCCATCGCTGCTTGAAGACTTCATCATGCGCGAGAAGATCACCCACTTTGACCACGAGCGCATCCCGGAGCGGATCGTCCACGCCCGCGGCACCGGCGCCCATGGTTACTTCCAGAGCTACGGCAACCACGCCGAGCTGACCAAGGCCGGTTTCCTGCAAGACCCGGAAAAAATCACCCCGGTGTTCGTGCGTTTTTCAACCGTGCAGGGCCCGCGGGGTTCGGGCGACACCGTGCGCGATGTGCGCGGCTTTGCGGTCAAGTTCTACACCGACGAAGGCAACTTCGACCTGGTGGGCAACAACATGCCGGTGTTCTTCATTCAGGACGCGATCAAGTTCCCTGACTTTGTGCACGCCGTGAAGCCCGAGCCGCACAACGAGATCCCCACCGGCGGCTCGGCCCATGACACCTTCTGGGACTTCGTCTCGCTGGTACCGGAGTCGGCGCACATGGTCATCTGGGCCATGTCCGACCGCGCCATCCCGCGCAGCCTGCGCATGATGGAAGGCTTTGGCGTGCATACCTTCCGCCTGATCAACGCCCAGGGCGTGGCCAGTTTCGTCAAATTCCACTGGAAACCGCGCCAGGGCGTGCACTCTGTGCTGTGGGACGAGGCGCAAAAGCTTGCAGGCAAAGACACCGACTACCATCGCCGCGACCTGTGGGAAGCCATCGAGACCGGGCACTACCCGGAATGGGAGCTGGGCGTACAGATCGTGCCGGAGGCCGACGAGCACAAGTTCGACTTCGACCTGCTCGACCCGACCAAGATCATTCCTGAAGAACTGGTGCCGGTAACGCCGCTGGGCAAGATGGTGCTCAACCGCAACCCGGACAACTTCTTCGCCGAAGTGGAGCAGGTCGCCTTCTGCCCAGGGCATATCGTGCCGGGCATCGACTTCACCAATGACCCCCTGCTGCAGGGCCGGCTGTTCTCCTACACCGACACGCAGATCAGCCGCCTGGGCGGCCCGAACTTCCATGAAATCCCGATCAACCGCCCGGTGGCGCCCAACCACAACGGCCAACGCGACGGTATGCACCGCATGACCATCGACCGTGGCCGCGCCGCCTACGAGCCCAACTCGATTGACGGCGGCTGGCCCAAAGAAACCCCACCGGCAGCGCAGGATGGCGGCTTCGAGAGCTATCAGGAACGCATCGAGGCGCACAAGGTTCGCGAGCGCAGCGAGTCGTTCGGCGACCACTTCTCCCAGGCGCGGCTGTTCTTCCACAGCATGAGCCCGAACGAGCAGCAGCACATCATCAAGGCCTACAGCTTCGAGCTGGGCAAGGTCGAGCGCGAGGCCATCCGGGCGCGGCAAGTGAACGAAATCCTCGCCAACATCGACCTCACGCTGGCCGCCGCAGTGGCCGCCAACCTTGGCCTGCCGGCGCCCAAGGCGGGCACGGTGCAGGTCAAAGGCAGCCAACTGGCGCAGTCGCCAGCGCTGAGCCAGATGAACCACCCCGGCACCATTGGCATCAGTGGGCGCAAGATCGCCATTCTGCTGGCCGATGGCGTGGATGCAGGCAGTGTCGACAAGGTGGTCAAGGCGCTCGAAGCGCAGAGCGCACGGCCAATGCTGCTGGGGCCGACCTCGGCACCGGTGAAAGCGGCGGACGGCACGGCGCTGGCGGTGGATGCCTCGATGGAGGGCATGCCTTCAGTGATGTTCGATGGGCTGTGGGTGCCGGCGGGCAAGGCGTCGCTGGAAGCGCTGGAAGGTAGCGGGGTGGCCAAGCACTTCCTGCTCGAAGCCTACAAGCATCTGAAACCCATGGGCCTGAGCGTCGAGGCCAAGCTGCTGCTGAACAAGCTGGGCCTCAAGGAGGATGCTGGTTTGCTGCTGGGCGATGATCAGAAAGCGTTCGATGCGTTCTTCAAGGCAGTGCAAGGGCATCGGGTGTGGGCACGTGAAGCGGCCGCTGAGGCGATTCCCGCCTGAAGCATCGCGGGGGCTCACAGGGCCTGGTGTAGGAGCGGCCTTGCGCCGCGAAAGGGGTGCGAAGCACCCCCGGGGTTTTTGCATGATGCGCAGATCCTGGGGCTGCTTTGCAGCCCATCGCGGCGCAAGGCCGCTCCTACAATGACCGCGTAAAGTCCAAGCGCGGTCTGGCCCTGTCAGCGCTGATGCGGAACCAACACCACCTGCGCCGGCAGCGCACGCTGAATCTGGTGTTTCTGCTTCAACTCAAAACCACTGTCGAGCTTGTGCACACGCTTGTGCAGCAAGGTCTTGAGCCAAGGCGCATCCTGCGTACGCGGCACCTGGAACACCACCTCGCAGTTGTAACTCACCACATCGGCAGCAATGTCATCGAGCTGGCGACGCAGCGCGCGGCTGTCAGTGGTCTTGAGCGCAATCACCGTGCTCGGCGCCGACGGGTCGATTACCCGCGCCTGCGGCTTGGCTTCAGCTGCCTTCAATGCCGCCTCGGCCTTTTCAAGCTCGGCCTTGCGTGCATGGGCCATGGTGTCGCCGCCAGTCACGGCAGGGGCCTGTGGCATCAGCGCGCGGGCGCGGGCCAAGGCCGTGGCCGCTGCATTGACGTCGCCCTTCTGCAGCACGATCTGGCTGCGTTGCAGGTAGGCTTCGGCCAACTGCCGCTGGTGGGGCTCGACACGCGGGTCATCCGGCGTCTGGGCTTGCAGGGCGGTCAGTTGGTCTTCAGCGGTGGCCAGCTCATTGCTGGCGATGCTTTGTTCCAACTGCTGCCAGGGATCTGCCTGGGCAGGCGCAGCCGGCTGTTCGACCGGCGCGCTGGAACACGCGGCCAGGCACAGCGAAAACGCGGCAACAAGCAGATAACGGGGGGCGAACAGCTTCATTCCTGCGACTCTCTATTTGCGCAAAAAGCGAGCAAGTCTACACCCAGGTGCGCACGCTCGAAAACAGGTCTTAAAGACCCTTTACCCTGGAAATGGTTGCGTGGCACCGCGTTTTTTCAGCGTTTTGGCAGCGCCAGGCTCAGCAAGAATAGCACTGCCGCGCAGACCACGATCGACGGGCCGGCGGGCGTATCCTTGAACCACGACATGGCCAGGCCCGCACAGACGGCAAGCACACCCAGCAGGCTGGCGCCCAGTGCCATCTGCTCTGGCGAGCGGGCATGACGCTGCGCCGCAGCCGCCGGGATGATCAGCAGCGAGGTGATCAACAACACGCCGACGATCTTCATCGCCACCGCAATCACCACGGCAATCAGCAGCATCAGCGCCAGGCGCAGGCCGGCCACTGGCAGGCCTTCGACCCGCGCCAGCTCTTCATGCACGGTCACCGCCAGCAGCGGCCGCCAGAACACTGCCAGCAGCACCAGCACCAGCGCGCTGCCGCCCAGAATCCAGGCAAGGTCGCTGGGGCTGATCGCCAGCAGGTCGCCGAACAGATACGCCATCAGGTCGATGCGCACGTCATGCATGAAGCTCAGCACCACCAGACCCAGCGACAGCGTGCTGGGCGCGAGGATGCCGAGCAGCGTGTCCGAGGCCAGCGGCTGGCGCTGTTGCAGGGTCACCAGCAGGATCGCCAGCAGCAGGCAGCCGACGGTCACCGCCAATGCCGGGCTGACATCCAGGACGAAGCCCAGCGCCACGCCAAGCAAGGCTGCGTGCGACAAGGTGTCGCCGAAATAAGCCATGCGCCGCCACACCACGAACGAACCCAGGGGGCCTGCAACCACCGCCAACGACAGGCCAGCAAGCAAGGCGTAAAGAAGAAAATCAGCCATGCTTGCAGTGCTCTCCGTGAACATGGGCGCCAGGGGCGACGACCGAGCCGTGCAGGTCGTGGCTGTGGTCGTGGTGATGGTGGTAAACCGCAAGGCTTGGGGCGTTCTGGCCGAACAGCTCGACGAACGCCGGGTCGTTGCTGACCTGCTCGGGGTGGCCGGAGCAACACACATGGCGGTTCAGGCAGACCACCTGGTCGGTCGCGCTCATTACCAGGTGCAGGTCGTGGCTGACCATAAGCACGCCGCAGCCATGGCGGTCGCGCAGGCGGGTAATGAGGTTGTACAGCTCGGTCTGGCCGACCACATCGACCCCTTGCACCGGCTCGTCGAGCACCAGCAGTTCAGGGGCGCGCAGCAGGGCGCGGGCCAGCAGCACGCGCTGCATTTCACCGCCCGATACAGTCTGGATAGGGCTGTCGATGACCTGTTCGGCGCCCACTTCCTGCAATGCTGCCAAGGCTGCCGGGCGGTCTACACCGGGCACCAGGCGCAAAAAGCGCAGCACCGACAGCGGCAGCGTCGGGTCGACCTGGATTTTTTGCGGCATGTAGCCGATACGCAGCTTGGGCTTGCGCCACACCGTGCCCTGGTGCGGCTTGAGCAAACCCAGCACGGCGCGCACCAGGGTGGTCTTGCCGGCGCCGTTGGGGCCGATCAGCGTGACGATCTGGCGCGGCGCCACGGCCAGGTCGATGCTGTCGAGTACCGCTTCGCCGCCAAAGCTGACGCCCACTTGCTGAAGACGGATCAGCGCATCGCTCATGCCTTGCCCCGGCAGTTGCCGCACAGCCCGACCACTTCGACGGTTTGCGTCTCGACCGTAAAGCTGACCGCCTTGGCGCTGCTGACAATGGCGTCGCTGATGCTGGCCTGTTCCAGCTCGATGGCCACATGGCACTCGCGGCAGATGAGGAACTGGCCTTGGTGCACGTGCTCGGGGTGGCTGCAGCCGATGAAGGCGTTGAGCGAGGCGATGCGGTGCACCAGACCATTGTCGAGGAGGAAATCCAAGGCGCGATACACAGTCGGCGGCGCGGCGCGGCGGCCGTCCTGCTCGCTGAGCACGGCGAGGATGTCGTAGGCGCCCAGTGGCTTGTGGCTTTGCCACACCAGCTCCAGCACACGCCGGCGCAAGGCCGTCAGGCGCAGGCCTTGGCGGGTGCACAGCGCGTCAGCCTCAGCCAGCGCGCTATGGACGCAATGGGAGTGATCGTGGGGACGGTGGGCCAGCAGCGTGATGGACATGGGCAGCGACGGTTCTGGATGGAGACGTTATTATGTTACCTGTTTCTGACGAGCCGAGTAGCCACCGTGTCCCGATTCCTTGCTCTCTTTGTCGCTTTCATCGCCTGTTCGGCGCACGCCGAGGTGCGTGTGCTGACCAGCATCAAGCCCCTGCAACAAATTGCCGCTGCGGTGCAGGACGGTGTCGGCAGCCCCGACGTACTGCTGCCGCCTGGCGCTTCGCCGCACCATTACGCGCTACGCCCCTCTGACGTGCGCAAAGTGGGCGATGCCGACCTGCTGTACTGGATCGGCCCGGACATGGAGAACTTCCTGCCCCGCGTGCTCGGCGCGCGCAGCAAGCCGAGCGTGGCGGTGCAGTCGCTGGCCGGCATGCAACTGCGCCATTTCGGCGAGGACAGCCACTCCCATGACGAAGCCGGGCACGACGACGACCACGACGAGCATGACCACGATCACCGCCCAGGCAGCCTTGATGCGCACCTGTGGCTGTCTTCGGTCAATGCCCGGGTGATCGCAGCGAAGATGGCCGCAGACCTTGCCGCTGCCGACCCGGCCAACGCCGCCCGCTACCAGGGCAACCTCAAGGCCTTCGTCGGCCGCCTGGACGCCTTGGATGCACGGCTCAAGCAGCGCGTGGCGGGCATCGCCGGCAAGCCTTACTTCGTGTTCCACGAGGCCTTCGATTATTTCGAGGCGGCCTATGGCCTGAAGCACACCGGCGTGTTCAGCGTCGCCTCTGAGGTGCAGCCTGGCGCGCAGCATGTGGCCGCCATGCGCAAGCGCTTGCAGGAAGTGGGCAAAACCTGTGTATTCAGCGAGCCACCGCTGCGCCCGCGCCTGGCCGAAACCCTGACCGCCGGCCTGCCGGTGCGGCTGGCCGAGCTGGATGCGCTTGGCGGCAACGACCCGGTGGACAGCAAAGGCTATGAGCGCCTGCTGGAGAAGCTGGGCGGCGAGCTGGTGGGCTGTCTGGAGCAGTTGTAGCAGCTAGATTCTGTGGTTTCGTGCAGGCTTGCGGTGGCCTCATCGCAGGCTATCGCCAGCTCCCACAGGATCTCGCTCAAACCTCGCCATCACGGCCCGACGCGGTACTTGTGGGAGATTCTATAGTTTTGTACAAGCCTGTTCTCGCCAGACACATCTCCTTGTGGCGAGCGGGCTTGCCCCGCGTTGGGCTGCGCAGCAGCCCCTGAA
>NZ_JABWRG010000039.1:0-41365 GCF_014268825.1 Pseudomonas sp. SWRI51
TTCGCAGCCCTTTCGCGACACAAGGCCGCTCCTACACAATCAAAAGCGACTTGCCCGAAACCATAGAATCTCCCACGGGATTATTCGGCGATCAGCCAATCCATGCGGAAACTGCCCGCCGTTTGCGCAAGCTCCTTGGCCAGCCACGGCAGCAGTTCCTTGAGCTCTTCCTCAAGGCCCCAAGGCGGGTTGGCAATGGCCAGGCCCGAACCGTTCAGCCCCTGCGGGCTGTCCTGATGGTGCACGTACAACTCCACGCGCAGCAGTTTGGGCGCCCCAGTGCTGGTCAGGTCCTGGTAGAACCGGGTCAGCGAGCGCTGGTCCTTGATCGGGTACCAAATGGCTGCGACGGTCTGGCGCATGCGGCCGATGGCCTCTTTCATGGCCACGGTGCAACGCTTGAGTTCATCGGCCTGCTCGAACGGCGGGTCGATCAGCATGATGGCGCGCTTTTCCTGCACCGGCAGCAGCGCCCGCGGGATATGCCAGCCCTCCCCCAGGTGCACGGTGACCCGAGGGTCTTTCTTCATGTTCTCTTTGAGCAGCGCCCCGTCTTCGGGGTGCTTCTCGTTGAGCTGCGCGCGGTCCTGCTGGCGCATCAGGCGCCGGGCAAGCTCGGGCGAACCTGGGTAGTAGCGCAGTTCGCCGTCCTGGTTAAGGCGCTTGATGACGCGCATATAGTCGGCAGTTGCCGCCGGCAGGTCATCGCGGCCCCACAGGCGGGCAACGCCTTCGAGGTATTCACCGGTGCGGGTCGCCTGGTCGCCCTGCAGGTCGTACAGGCCGAGGCCGGCATGGGTGTCGATATAGGCGAACGGCTGCTCCTTGCGCGACATCAAGGCGATGAGGCGGGTCAGCACGATGTGTTTGAGGACGTCGGCGTGGTTGCCGGCGTGGAAGGCGTGACGATAATTCATGGCGGCTCCTGCGAAGGCGGCAAGTTTACCTTGTTGGGCCGGTGACGCACAAAAGCATCGCGGGGCGAGCCCACCCCCACGAAACCGCTAGGGCTGTCGTGGGAGCGGGCTTGCCCCGCGATTTACAGGCGGCGCCGATTCAGCAGGCGTTACTTGTCAGCGTGATAGACCTTGTTGGCGGTCTCGAAACGCGAAACCATGCTGCCCGACGGGCTGCCCAGCTTGCTCACCAGCACGATGGCGATGGTCGCGAACAGGAAGCCTGGGATGATTTCGTACAAGCCAGTGTCCAGTTGCTTCCAGAAGATCACCGTCAGCGCGCCCACCACGATGCCAGCAAGCGCCCCGTTACGGGTCATGCCTTTCCACAGCACCGACAGCAGCACCACCGGACCAAAGGCAGCACCGAAGCCAGCCCAGGCGTAGGCCACCAGGCCCAGCACACGGTTGTTCGGGTTCGCCGCCAGGGCGATCGACACCAACGCTACCGCCAGCACCATCAGGCGGCCAACCCACACCAGCTCGACCTGCGACGCATTCTTGCGCAGAAACGCCTTGTAGAAGTCTTCGGTCAGGGCGCTGGAGCACACCAGCAACTGGCAGCTCAGGGTACTCATCACTGCAGCCAGAATGGCCGACAGCAGCACACCGGCGATCCACGGATTGAACAGGATCTTGGCCAGCTCGATGAACACGCGCTCATGGTTTTCAGTAACCGGGCCCGCCAGCTCCGGGTGCGCCGAGAAGTAGGCGATACCGAAGAAGCCGACCGCACAGGTGCCTGCCAGGCACAGGATCATCCAGGTCATCGAGATGCGGCGAGCCTTGGCAATCGACTTGACCGAATCGGCGGCCATGAAGCGCGCCAGGATGTGCGGCTGGCCGAAGTAGCCCAGGCCCCAGCCCATCAGCGAGATGATGCCAATGAAGGTCGCGCCCTTGAACATGTCGAAGTGCGCCGGGTTGACCGCTTCGATAGCCAGGAACGTTGTATCGAAGCCACCGGTGGAAATCAGCACGATGATCGGGGTCAGGATCAGCGCGAAGATCATCAGCGAGGCCTGCACGGTGTCGGTCCAGCTCACCGCCAGGAAACCACCAACGAAGGTGTAGGCGATGGTGGCCGCAGCACCGGCCCACAGGGCGGTCTCGTAGGGCATGTCGAAGGTGCTCTCGAACAAGCGAGCGCCGGCCACGATGCCAGAAGCACAGTAGATGGTGAAGAACACCAGAATGACGATGGCCGAGATGATCCGCAGCAGCCCGCTGTTGTCTTCGAAGCGGCTGGCGAAGTAGTCCGGCAGGGTCAGGGCATCACCGTTGTATTCGGTCTGCACACGCAGGCGGCCGGCGACGAACAGCCAGTTCAGGTAGGCGCCGACGGTCAGGCCGATGGCGATCCAGGCTTCAGACAGGCCGGCGAAGTAGATGGCGCCCGGCAGGCCCATCAGCAGCCAGCCGCTCATGTCGGAAGCACCGGCAGAAAGCGCGGTAACCACGCTGCCGAGGCTGCGTCCACCGAGGATGTAATCGGAAAGGTTCTTGGTGGAGCGATAGGCGGCGAAGCCGATCAGCACCATTGCCGCGATGTAGACCACGAAGGTGATCGTTAGAGGATTGCCCATTGGTTGTGCCCTGGCGTTTGTTTTTATCTCATGCAACCGTCGCGTCGCAAAGCGGTTGCACCCAGGCGGCGCATCCTATGCAACAACGCGAACCAGGTGCAACCATTTTTCATTTGCAAGTTGCACCGCTTCGTGACTTTTCAGAAAAAACGCTTTTTATGCGCCATTTCGGAGCAAACAGCCGTTTTTACATAACAAAACGCACCAAGGCCGCCCTTTCCAGCCGGTGCGCGGGCACCATCGGACGAGTTGCGCCCAGCCTTTCGAAAAATCGGGTTGCACCCGGTTGCACCCGAATTGTCCTACAGGCTAATCTTGCTTCCAGCTAAGGCCACACCCGTGGCAATAATGAGGATAAGAAATGGCGACGACCACCCTTGGGGTCAAACTTGACGACCCTACCCGTGAGCGACTCAAAGCAGCTGCGCAGTCCATCGACCGCACGCCGCACTGGTTGATCAAGCAAGCGATCTTCAACTATCTCGAGAAGCTCGAGGGTGGCGCCACCCTGCAAGACCTCAACGGCCAAGCGGCAAACCTGGGCGATGACGCCGGCGAAGTTACCGCCGACCATGCCCACCAGTGCTTCCTGGAGTTTGCCGAAAGCATCCTGCCGCAATCGGTACTGCGCTCGGCGATCACCGCCGCCTACCGCCGCCCGGAGCAAGAAGTCGTGCCGATGCTGCTGGAGCAGGCACGCCTGCCAGCCGCCCAGGCCGAGGCCACCAACAAGCTCGCCGCGACCCTGGCCGACAAACTGCGCAACCAGAAGAGCGCAGGCGGCCGCGCCGGTATCGTGCAGGGCCTGTTGCAGGAGTTTTCGCTGTCGTCGCAGGAAGGCGTGGCCTTGATGTGCCTGGCCGAAGCGCTGCTGCGCATCCCTGACAAAGGCACCCGCGATGCGTTGATCCGCGACAAGATCAGCACCGGCAACTGGCAGCCACACCTGGGCAACAGCCCGTCGCTGTTCGTCAACGCCGCGACCTGGGGCCTGTTGCTGACCGGCAAGCTGGTCAGCACGCACAATGAATCCGGCCTGACCTCCTCGCTCACCCGCATCATCGGCAAGAGCGGCGAGCCGATGATCCGCAAGGGCGTCGACATGGCCATGCGCCTGATGGGCGAGCAGTTCGTCACCGGCGAGACCATCGCCGAGGCCCTGGCCAACGCCAGCAAGTTCGAGTCCAAGGGCTTCCGCTACAGCTACGACATGCTGGGCGAAGCGGCGCTGACCGAGCACGACGCACAGAAGTACCTGGCGTCCTACGAGCAGGCCATCCACTCCATCGGCAAGGCCTCGCACGGGCGCGGCATCTATGAAGGCCCGGGCATCTCGATCAAGCTCTCGGCCCTGCACCCGCGCTACAGCCGCGCCCAGTACGAGCGGGTGATGAGCGAGCTTTACCCGCGCCTGCTGTCGCTGACCCTGCTGGCCAAGCAATATGACATCGGCCTGAACATCGACGCCGAAGAAGCCGACCGCCTGGAGCTGTCGCTGGACCTGCTCGAGCGCCTGTGCTTCGAGCCGTCGCTGGCCGGCTGGAACGGCATCGGCTTTGTCATCCAGGCTTACCAGAAGCGCTGCCCGTACGTGATCGACTACGTCATCGACCTGGCCAAGCGCAGCCGCCACCGCCTGATGATCCGCCTGGTTAAAGGCGCCTACTGGGACAGCGAAATCAAGCGCGCCCAGGTCGAAGGCCTGGAAGGCTACCCGGTCTACACCCGCAAGGTGTACACCGACATTTCCTACATTGCCTGTGCGCGCAAGCTGCTGGCCGTGCCGGAAGCCATCTACCCGCAGTTCGCCACCCACAACGCCCACACCCTGGCGGCCATCTACCAGCTCGCCGGGCAGAACTACTACCCCGGCCAGTACGAATTCCAGTGCCTGCACGGCATGGGCGAGCCGCTGTATGAACAGGTTGTAGGCAAAGTCGCTGAAGGCAAGCTGAACCGTCCATGCCGCGTGTACGCACCGGTCGGCACCCACGAGACGCTGCTGGCCTACCTGGTTCGCCGCCTGCTCGAAAACGGCGCCAACACCTCGTTCGTCAACCGCGTCGCCGACCACTCGCTGTCGATTCAGGAACTGGTGGCAGACCCGGTGCTGAGCATCGAGCGCATGGCCACCCAGGAAGGCGGTATCGGCCTGCCGCACCCGCGCATCCCGATGCCGCGTGAGCTGTATGGCAACGAGCGGGCCAACTCCGCTGGCATCGACCTGGCCAACGAACACCGCCTGGCGTCACTGTCCTGCGCCCTGCTGGCGACCGCCCACAATGACTGGAAAGCCTCACCACTGCTGGGCTGCGCTGCCAGCGAGGAGCCTGCGGCGCCGGTACTGAACCCATCCGACCAGCGTGATGTGGTTGGCCACGTACAGGAAGCCACGGTCGGCGACGTCAACAATGCCGTGCAGTGCGCCGTCAACGCAGCGCCCATCTGGCAAGCCACTCCGCCCGCCGAACGCGCCGCAATTCTGGAGCGTGCCGCCGACCTGATGGAGGCCGACATCCAGCCACTGATGGGCCTGCTGGTGCGCGAAGCCGGCAAGACCTACGCCAATGCCATTGCCGAAGTGCGCGAAGCCGTGGACTTCCTGCGCTACTACGCGGTGCAGGCGCGCAACGACCTGCGCAACGACAACTGCCGCCCACTGGGCCCGGTGGTGTGCATCAGCCCGTGGAACTTCCCGCTGGCGATTTTCTCCGGGCAAGTGGCCGCAGCCCTGGCTGCCGGCAACCCGGTGCTGGCCAAGCCCGCCGAACAAACCCCGCTGGTCGCGGCCCAAGCCGTGCGCCTGCTGCTCGACGCCGGCATCCCCGAAGGCGTGCTGCAACTGCTGCCGGGCCGCGGTGAAACCGTCGGCGCCGGGCTGGTGGGCGATGAGCGCGTCAAAGGTGTGATGTTCACCGGCTCCACCGAAGTTGCCCGCCTGCTGCAACGCAACATCGCCGGGCGCCTGGACAACCAGGGCCGCCCCATCCCGCTGATCGCCGAAACCGGTGGGCAGAACGCGATGATCGTCGATTCCTCGGCGCTCACCGAACAAGTGGTCATCGACGTGGTGTCCTCGGCCTTCGACAGCGCCGGCCAGCGCTGCTCGGCACTGCGCGTACTGTGCCTGCAGGAAGATTCCGCTGACCGTGTCATCGAAATGCTCAAGGGCGCCATGGCCGAAAGCCGGCTGGGTAACCCGGAGCGCCTGTCGGTGGACATTGGCCCGGTGATCGACGCCGAAGCCAAGGCTGGCATCGAGAAACACATCCAGGGCATGCGCGAGAAAGGCCGCGCCGTGTACCAGGTGGCCATCGCCGAGGGCGAGGAGATCAAGCGCGGCACCTTCGTCATGCCGACGCTGATCGAGCTGGAAAGCTTCGACGAGCTCAAGCGCGAGATCTTCGGCCCGGTGCTGCACGTGGTGCGCTACAACCGCAAGGACCTCGACCAGTTGATCGAACAGATCAACGCTTCGGGCTACGGCCTGACCTTGGGCGTGCATACCCGCATCGACGAGACCATCGCCAAGGTGGTGGGCAACGTCAACGCTGGCAACATGTACGTCAACCGCAACATCGTGGGTGCGGTGGTCGGCGTGCAGCCGTTCGGTGGTGAAGGCCTGTCCGGCACCGGCCCGAAAGCCGGCGGCCCGCTGTACCTGTACCGCCTGCTGTCGACCCGCCCGACTGACGCCATTGCCCGCCACTTCGCGCGCACTGACGGCGAAGCCAAAATCGACACCGCCCTGCGCGACCAGCAGCTCAAGCCGCTGGAGCAGCTCAAGAGCTGGGCACAGGGCAGCCAGCTAAGCGACCTGGCCGCGCTGTGCGAGCAGTTCGCCGAGCAGACCCAAAGCGGCATCACCCGTGTGCTGCCGGGGCCTACCGGCGAGCGCAACACCTACACCGTGCTGCCACGTGAGCACGTGCTGTGCCTGGCCGACAACGAAGCCGACCTGCTGGCGCAGTTGGCAGCGGTGCTGGCGGTCGGCAGCGCTGCGGTGTTCCAGGACGCCGAGCCGGCCAAGGGCCTGCGTGGTCGCCTGCCGAAGGACGTGCAAGCGAAGATCAAGCTGGTAGCGGACTGGAGCAAGGACGAAGTGGCGTTCGACGCGGTCATTCACCACGGCGACTCGGACCAGCTGCGCGGCATCTGCGAACAGGTGGCCAAGCGTGCCGGGGCGATCGTTGGCGTACACGGGCTGTCGAGTGGCGATCACCAGATAGCCCTGGAGCGCCTGGTGATCGAGCGGGCGGTGAGTGTGAATACCGCGGCGGCCGGCGGCAATGCCAGCTTGATGACGATCGGCTGACGCTGACAGGCAACATTGAAAGGGAGGCCAACTTGGCCTCCCTTTTTTGTGGCGCTGTGGTTGCGAGTGTTTGCCGAAGCTACGTCAGCGCCTGCCAGATCTGAGCCCGTGTAGGAGCGGCCTTGTGTCGCGACGGGCTGCAAAGCAGCCCCAGCCATTTTGCATGAAGCTAAGATCCTGGGGCTGCTACGCAACCCTTTCGCGACACAAGGCCGCTCCTACACTGACCGCGTAAAACGGCATCGATGTAGTGGCAAGCCACAACGTGGGAGCGGGCTTGACCCGCGAAGAGGCCATAACGGCCAGTACCACGCTCAACGCTCCATCCCCAACTCCGCATAGACTCCTCCCCACTGCTTGCAGCAAAACGCATTAGATGGAGGGCGACATGACTGCGAAAGAATCCAACAAATCCAAGGCCGGCAATCCTCACATTGAGGCAGCCCAACGCATCCGCCAGCTCGCCCAGATATTGTCTGAAGACCCTGCCGAAGCTAGAGCATTTCGCGAAAAGACGGGGGTTTTCACCGCGAGTGGAGAGCTCAAGGAGCCTTACCGCTAGATGTATCAGCAACTTCTTTCGACAGGAAGCGCACGTCCAACTGTGCGTACGTGATTTCAACTGCATAAAAGGCTTCTTTCGGCCGCTGGAATCTAACGGTGCGTTGTTTTTGGCCTGACAGCTATCGCGCTCTCCCCTCCACCATCACCTGAATCAATCATGGTATCCACCCCCAATCTGCGCTCCTAGACTCGCAGCATCCCGCCCCAGGACCGCGACCATGCCCGACACCCTGCTCTGCCCGCGCAACCTCGCCTTCGAACTCTACGAAGTGCTCGACGCCGAGGCCCTGACCCAACGCCCGCGCTTCGCCGAACACACCCGCGAAACCTTCGACGCAGCCCTGGGCACCGCGCGCAGCATCGCCGAGAAGTACTTCGCCCCGCACAACCGCAAGGCCGACGAGCACGAACCGCGCTATGTAGACGGCCGCGCCGAGTTGATCGAGGAAGTGAAACCGGCTGTAGATGCGTTTCTGCAAGCAGGCTTTCTAAACGCCAACCGCGATTTCGATGCCGGCGGCATGCAACTGCCCAGCCTGGTATCGCAAGCCTGCTTCGCGCACTTTCAGGCCGCCAACGCAGGCACCACGGCGTATCCGTTCCTGACCATGGGTGCCGCGAACCTGATCGAGACCTTCGGCAGCGATGAGCAAAAGCGCCTGTTCCTGCAACCCATGATCGAGGGCCGCTACTTCGGCACCATGGCCCTGACCGAACCCCACGCCGGCTCCTCGCTGGCCGATATCCGCACCCGCGCAGAACCCGCTGGCGACGGCACCTATCGGCTCAAGGGCAACAAGATTTTCATCTCCGGTGGCGACCACGAATTGTCCGAGAACATCGTGCACATGGTGCTGGCCAAGCTGCCCGACGCACCGCCTGGCGTCAAAGGCATCTCGCTGTTCATCGTGCCCAAGTACCGGGTCAACCAAGATGCCAGCCTGGGGCCGCGCAACGACGTGGTACTGGCTGGGCTGTTCCACAAGATGGGCTGGCGCGGCACCACGTCGGCGGCGCTGAACTTCGGCGACCAAGGCCAGTGCGTGGGGTACCTGGTTGGCCAGCCGCACCAGGGCCTGGCGTGCATGTTCCAGATGATGAACGAGGCGCGCATCGGCGTCGGCATGGGTGCGGTCATGCTCGGTTACGCCGGCTACCTGTACTCGCTGGAGTACGCGCGCCAGCGCCCGCAAGGCCGTACGCCGGACAACAAGGACCCGCACAGCCCAGCCGTGCCGATCATCGCCCACAGTGACGTGAAGCGCATGCTGCTGGCGCAGAAGGCGTATGTAGAGGGCGCGTTCGACTTGGGCCTTTACGCCGCACGGCTGTTCGATGACACCCACACCGCGCCCGACGCCACCGCGCGCACCCAGGCCCAGCAACTGCTCGACCTGCTGACCCCGGTGGTCAAGTCCTGGCCCTCGGCCTACTGCCTCAAGGCCAATGAACTGGCGATCCAGATCCTCGGCGGCCATGGCTACACCCGCGAATACCCGGTGGAGCAGTACTACCGCGACAACCGCCTGAACCCGATCCATGAAGGCACCGAGGGCATTCAGTCGCTCGACCTGCTGGGCCGCAAGCTGGCGCAAGGCGGCGGGGCCGGCCTCAAGCTCCTGGTGCGTTCAATGGCCGGCACCTGCGAGCGGGCCAGCCATCACCCCAACCTCGACGCCCTGCGCCAGCCACTGGAACAACTGGTCAACCGCCTGCAAGGCGTGACCCTGGCGCTGCTCGGCGACCTGGCACAAGGCAAGGTCGCCGGTGCCCTGGCCAACTCGGCGCTGTACCTCAAGGCCTTCGGCCACTGTGTGATCGGCTGGCGCTGGCTGGAGCAGGCGATACACGCAGAAGTCGGCCTGCTCAACGGCAACGAGCGCGACTTCTACCTCGGCAAACTGCAAGCGGCGCGTTATTTCCTCACCTGGGAACTACCGCCCTGCCATAATGACCTCGCATTGCTCCAGGCCCGCGACGACACGTGCCTGAGCATGCAAGAGGGGTGGTTCTAGGGGGAGCCACCGCGCACCGGAGGTTGTCCCATGTTCGATTCCAGCGCCCTGCTGCGCCAGCGTTTCGCTGCGCTGCGCAGCACGGCCGAAGTGTTCTCGCTTCGCCATGTGAAGCAATCGCACCAGTCGCTTTCGGTTCGCCGCAACGTTGCCGAACCGCCGTACTTCAGCCAGGACGAAGGCGCGATGCTCAGCGTGCGGGTCAACGGCGTCGAGGCCTACGCGGCCACCGCCGACCTGTCGCAAAGCGGCCTGCAACGTGCCCTGGAACAGGCCGAGGCGCTGGCCCGGCAAATCCGCCCGCACAGCCTGCTCGACCTTAGCGGCCAGCCCGCCCCGAGCCAGCGCCACGACCACCTCTCGCCCAACCTCGACCAGCCCTTGCCGCCGCTTGCCGAGTGCCTGCAACTGCTCGCCGCAGAGTCGGCCAGCGTGCCCAAGGACAGCCGCCTGGTGGACTGGCAGGCAAGCCTGGGCATCACCCATGTCGAGCAAACCTACCTCAACAGCGCCGGCGCCGAACTGCGCCACGCCCAGCGCTTCGTGTTCCCAGGCCTTGGGGTAACTGCAAGCGACGGCGCAGACAGCCAAAGCCGTACCTTGGGCCGGGAAAACTTCGGCCAGCAAGGCGGCTTCGATGTGGTCGAGCGCTGCGGCCTGATTGGCGCCGCTGGTCACGTTGCCGACCAGGCCCTGCAACTGCTGCTGGCGCCCAACACGTCAAGCGGGGTGCGTGACCTGCTGCTGATGCCCGACCAGATGATGCTGCAGATTCACGAGTCCATCGGCCATCCGCTGGAAATGGACCGCATTCTGGGGGATGAACGCAATTACGCCGGCACCAGCTTCGTCAAGGCCGAGGACTTCGGCCGCCTGCAATACGGCTCCACGCTGCTCAACGTGACCTTCGACCCCGGTATTGGCGAAGAACTCGCAAGCTACGCCTTCGACGACGATGGCACTCCGGCCAGCAAGCAGTTCCTGATTCGCGACGGCCTGCTGGTGCGCCCGCTCGGTGGGGAGCTGTCGCAACTGCGCTCCGGCCTCGATGGCGTTGCCAACAGCCGGGCATGCAGTTGGAACCGCGCGCCCATCGACCGCATGGCCAACCTCAATATCGAGCCTGGCGACCAGTCGCTTGAACAACTGATCGGCGGCATCGAGCATGGCATCCTGATGCGCACCAATCGCTCATGGTCCATCGATGACGCGCGTAACAAGTTCCAGTTCGGCTGCGAGTGGGGCCAACTGATCGAAAACGGCGAACTC
This sequence comes from Pseudomonas sp. SWRI51, assembly GCF_014268825.1. NCBI lineage: Bacteria > Pseudomonadati > Pseudomonadota > Gammaproteobacteria > Pseudomonadales > Pseudomonadaceae > Pseudomonas > Pseudomonas sp. SWRI51. The sequence continues at coordinate 10,706 of NZ_JABWRG010000039.1, forward strand.
AAGGGCGTGGTGAAAAACCCCAACTACCGCGGCATTTCTGCAGGCTTCTGGCGCAACCTGTCGGCGGTGGGCGACCGCAGCACCTTCCAGGTACTGGGCACGCCCAACTGCGGCAAGGGCGAACCCAACCAGGTGGTGCGCGTGGGCCACGCTTCGCCGGCCTGCGTGTTCCGCCAGATCGACGTATTCGGAGGGGACGCCTGATGAGCACTTATCAACAACGCTTCGAGGGCCTGCTCGGGGCCTTGCGCGCAGCGCTGCAACCGGGCGAGCAGTTCACCCTCGGCTACAGCGCCGAACAGTCGCAGTTTGTCCGCTTCAACCACGCCCAGGTACGCCAGGCCGGGGTGGTGAGCCAGGCCAGCGTGCAACTGCGCCTGGTCAGCGATGGCCGGCAAGCCGAGCAGCAGATCACCTTGGGCGACGACGCCGAACTTGACCGCCAGCGCCTGTACGAAGCCCTGGCGCAACTGCGCCAGACCTTGCCCCTGCTGGCGCTTGACCCGTACCTGAGCCTTGATCAGAACGCCTGGCGCAGTGACAGCCTGCAGCAACAGCCGCTGCCGGAGCTGGGCGAGGTGCTGGCCGGCGTCGCACACGAAGCCGGCCAGCTCGACCTGGTCGGTATCTATGCCGCAGGCCCCATCTGCCGGGGCTTTGCCAGCTCGTTCGGGGCCTTTGGCTGGCACCAGGCCAATAGTTTCAACTTCGACTTCAGCCTGTTCCACAGCAATGGCCAGGCGGTGAAGGCCAACTACGCCGGCCAGCAGTGGAGCAGCGACGCCTTCGCCGCACGCCTGCGCCAGGCCCGCGAGCAGTTGCAGCACCTGGGCCGCGCGCCGATCACCCTCAAGCCCGGCAGCTACCGCGCCTACCTGGCCCCGGCGGCCATGGACGAAATCGCCGGCATGCTGTGCTGGGGCGGGTTTTCCGCACAGGCGCTGGCTACCGGCAACAGCGCGCTGCAACGGCTGTACAGCGGTGATGCGCAGTTGAGTCCACTGGTGAGCTTCAGCGAGCAGGTAAGCGGCTCGCTCAGCCCGGCGTTCTCTGACGAAGGCTCGCCACGCCGCGACCTGCGCCTGATCGTCGAGGGCCAGGCGCAGGAGCGGCTGGTCAGTGCGCGCAGCGCGGCCGAGTTCGAGTTGGCGGCCAATGGCGCCGACAGCCATGAGTCGCCCTGCGCGCTCAGCCTGGCGCCGGGCGATTTGCCCAGCGCGCAGGTGCTTGAGCGCCTGGGTACCGGGCTGTATATCAGCAACCTGTGGTACCTGAACTACTCGGACCTGCCCGCCGCACGCATGACCGGGCTGACCCGCTTCGCCACCTTCTGGGCAGAAAACGGGCAGATCCAGGGGCCGGTGAGCACCATGCGCTTCGATGACAGCCTGTACAGTTTGCTGGGCAGCCAACTGGAGGCGCTGACCTGCGAGCGCGAGATGATCCTCTCGACCAGCACCTATAGCCAGCGCAGCACCGGATCGAGTCATCTGCCCGGCGCGCTGGTCAGAGGGTTGACCCTGACATTGTGATCGACAGGCCTGGCCCTATCGCAGGCTGTCGCCAGCTCCCACAGAGACCGAGTTGCCCTGGGTTTCTGCAGTTTGCCTGGATCCCTATGGGAGCTTCCACTGAGACCGAGTTGTCCTGGGTTTCTGCAGCTTGCCTGGATCCCTGTGGGAGCTGGCGACAGCCTGCGATGAGGCCAGAACAGCCAATACAGCACAGAGAGGTTAGCCATGCCCGACCGCGCCCCACTTGACCCCGTCACCGCCCGCTGGCTGCCTTGGGTGGTGGCCATCGCCTTCTTCATGCAGTCACTCGACGGCACCATCCTCAACACCGCGCTGCCGGCCATGGCCCGCTCGCTGGCCGAGGACCCGCTGCGCATGCAGGGGGTGATCATCGCCTACATGCTCACCGTGGCCCTGCTGATCCCAGCCTCGGGCTGGATCGCCGACCGCTTCGGCACCAAGCGCATCTTCTTCGGCGCCATCCTGCTGTTCAGCTTCGGCTCGCTGCTGTGCGCCATGGCCAACAGCCTCGGCTTCCTGATCTTTGCCCGCATCGTCCAGGGCCTGGGCGGCGCGCTGATGCTGCCGGTCGGGCGGCTGGTGGTGCTGCGGGCCTACCCGCGCACCGAGCTGGTGCGCATCATGAGCTTCATCACCATCCCCGGCCTGCTCGGCCCGCTGCTGGGCCCGACCGTCGGCGGCTGGCTGGTGGAGATCCTCAGCTGGCACTGGATCTTCCTGCTCAACCTGCCGGTGGGCATGCTCGGCTGCTATGCGGTGTGGAAATTCATCCCCGACCTGCGCGGGGCCGAGCGCACCCGCTTCGACGGCCAGGGTTTCCTGCTGTTTGGCGCAGCGATGGTGCTGATCACCATCGCCATGGAAGGCCTGGGCGAGCTGCACCTGCCGCACCTGCGGGTGATGCTGTTGCTGTTCGCAGGCCTGGCCTGCCTTGCCGCCTACTGGCTGCGCGCCGGGCGCGACCCCGAGCCGTTGTTCTCGCCATCGCTGTTTCGCGTGCGCACCTTTGCCATCGGCATCCTCGGCAACCTGTTCGCCCGCCTGGGCAGCGGCGCCCTGCCGTTTCTGGTGCCGCTGCTGTTGCAGGTTGCGCTGGGCTACTCGCCCGCCCAGGCCGGCATGAGCATGATCCCGCTGGCCGCCGCCGCCATGGTGGCCAAGTCGGTGGCGCGGCCGCTGATCGAACACCTGGGCTATCGCATCGTGCTCACTGGTAACACGCTGTTGCTGGGTATCCTGCTGGCAAGCCTGGGGCTGGTCGATGAACAGACCCCATACGCCCTGCTGCTGACCCAACTGGCACTGCTGGGGGCGGTAAACTCGATGCAGTTCACGGCGATGAACACCGTCACCCTGATCGACCTGGACGATGCCAGCGCCAGCAGTGGCAACAGCCTGCTGTCGGTGGTGGCGCAGCTTTCGCTGAGCCTGGGCGTGGCCTGCGCCGGCGCGCTGCTCGGCGGTTTCACGGCCGCAGGCAACGCCGACGGGGTAGAAACCACACTGGGCGCGTTCCAGCTGACCTTCGTCACCATCGGCGTCATGGCCATGTTGGCCGCGGCGATCTTCATGCAACTGTCGCCGACGGATGGAAGGCGTGCCCGTCGTCCGGAACAACACGTAGAGCCGTAGGGTGAATGGCCACGAGGCTGGTAGACTGTGCGACATTTTTCGCATCGCCGCAGGCCCGCCTCGTGACCGTTGAACAAACCGCCTTTGCCACCCTCCCGCTGTCCACCGCCATGCTGGCCAACCTGGAGGCGCTGGGTTACGCCTCGATGACGCCGATTCAGGCGCAGAGCCTGCCCGTCATCCTCAGGGGCCTGGACCTGATCGCCCAGGCCAAGACCGGCAGCGGCAAGACCGCCGCCTTCGGCATCGGCCTGCTCAACCCGATCAACCCGCGCTACTTCGGTTGCCAGGCGCTGGTGCTGTGCCCGACCCGCGAGTTGGCCGACCAGGTCGCCAAGGAACTGCGTCGTCTGGCCCGCGCCGAGGACAACATCAAGATCCTAACCCTGTGCGGCGGCGTCTCGCTGGGCCCGCAGATCGCTTCGCTGGAGCACGGCGCGCACATCGTCGTCGGCACTCCGGGGCGCATCCAGCAGCACCTGGACAAAGGCACCCTGGTGCTCGACGGCCTCAACACCCTGGTGCTCGATGAAGCCGACCGTATGCTCGACATGGGCTTTTTCGACGCCATCGCCAGCATCATCGGCAAGACCCCGGCGCGCCGCCAGACCTTGCTGTTCTCGGCCACCTACCCGGCCGGCATCGAGCAACTGGCCAAGAATTTCATGCGCCAGCCGCAGCAGGTGAAGGTCGAGGCGCTGCACAGCGACAACCAGATCGAACAGCGCTTCATCGAAATCGATGCCGACCAGCGCCTGGAAGCCGTCACCCGCGTGCTCGGCCACTACCGCCCGACCTCGTGCGTGGCGTTCTGCTTCACCAAGCAGCAGTGCGAAGACGTGGTCGCCCACCTGACCGCCAAAGGCATCGTCGCCCAGGCGCTGCACGGTGACCTGGAGCAGCGCGACCGCGACCAGGTACTGACGATGTTCGCCAACCGCAGCAGCTCGGTACTGGTTGCCACCGACGTGGCCGCCCGTGGCCTGGACATCGACGGCCTGGACATGGTGCTCAACGTCGAACTGGCGCGTGACGCCGAGATTCACGTGCACCGCGTCGGCCGTACGGGCCGTGCCGGTGAAAAGGGCCTGGCGATCAGCCTGGTGGCCCCGGCCGAAGGCCACCGCGCCCAGGCCATCGAGCAACTGCAGAAGCAGCCGCTGCGCTGGGAACAGCTCGACAGCCTGAAAAACAAAGGCGGCGAGCCGCTGCTGCCGGTGATGACCACCTTGTGCATCGGTGCCGGGCGCAAAGACAAACTGCGCCCTGGCGATATCCTCGGTGCGCTGACCGGTGATGCCGGGCTGCCGGGCAAGCAGGTCGGCAAGATCGCCATCTTTGATTTCGTCGCCTTTGTGGCCGTGGAACGTGCGTTGGCCAAGCAGGCCATGCAGCGGCTGAACAGCGGCAAGATCAAAGGGCGTTCGCTCAAGGTCCGCATTATCTGATGGTTTTTTGGGGCCGCTACGCGCCCCATCGCAGGCTATCGCCAGCTCCCACAGTGGGTTGCAGTTTCCCTGTGGGAGCTGGCGATAGCCTGCGATGGGGCGCGCAGCGGCCCTGCTTTTAAAGAGGCAATTTCGTGCATTCCACCGACGTGATCATTCTCGGCGCCGGCGCCGCCGGCCTGATGTGTGCCCAGCTCGCTGCCCGCCGTGGGCGCCGGGTGCTGCTGCTCGACCACGCCAACAAACCGGGCAAGAAAATCCTCATGTCAGGCGGTGGGCGCTGCAACTTCACCAACATGTACACAGAGCCCGCCAACTTTCTCTCGCACAACCCGCACTTCTGCAAGTCGGCGCTGGCCCGCTACACCCAATGGGACTTCATCGAGCTGGTGGGCAAGCACGGCGTGCCTTACCACGAGAAAAAGCTCGGCCAGCTGTTTTGCGACAACAAGGCCAGCGACATCCTCGATATGCTGCTGGCCGAGTGCGACGCCAACGGCGCCGAACTGCGCATGAACACCAGCATCGAGCAGATCAGCAAGACCGACAGCGGCTACACCTTGCAGACCAGCGCCGGCCCGTTCGCCTGCCAGTCGCTGGTGATCGCCACCGGCGGCCTGTCGATCCCGACCCTCGGCGCCACCGGTTTCGGCTACCAGGTGGCGCGCCAGTTCGGCCATGAACTGCTGCCAACTCGCGCCGGGCTGGTGCCATTCACCATCACCGAACCGCAGCTCAAGGCGCTGTGCACCGAGCTTTCCGGCACCTCGCTGGACTGCATCGCCAGTTGCAACGAGCACAGCTTCCGGGAAAACCTGCTGTTCACTCACCGCGGCCTCAGCGGCCCGGCCATCTTGCAGATTTCATCGTTCTGGGAAGCCGGCGACACGGTCGAGATCAACCTGCTGCCCGACCGCGATGCCCTGGAGTGGCTGCAAGGCCAGCAAGTGGAACGGCCCAACAGCGAACTGAAAACCGTGCTCGGCGAGGTGTTCACCCGCAAGCTGGCCAACCTGCTAGCCGAGCAGTGGTTCGTGTCCAAGCCGTTGAAGCAGTACACCCCGGCAGAGCTTGCCCAGGTTGCCGAGCGGCTGTCGGCCTGGCAGGTGGTACCGGCCGGTACCGAGGGCTACCGCACCGCCGAGGTGACCTTGGGCGGGGTGGATACGCGTGAAGTGTCGTCCAAGACCATGGAATCGCTCAAAAGCCCTGGGCTGTACTTCATTGGTGAGGTGCTGGATGTCAGCGGCCATTTGGGCGGGTTCAATTTCCAATGGGCCTGGGCTTCGGCTAACGCCGCGGCGCAGTTCGTGTAGAGTAGAAACCTTTCAGCAGCACGGAACGCTTCTGGCTGGTCCGTCGCGGTGAAGGCGCACAAACATCGCGGGGCAAGCCCGCTCCCACAAGAGCCTGCTTTTGCTTGTGGGAGCGGGCTTGCCCCGCGATGGCGCCGCAAAGGTTCCTATTGATATCAGCCCAGCAGGCCATCATGTCATCGAGCTCGTTCCGCCATTCATTGCGTCGCCTGTGGGGTCAAGACAAGTTCAGCTACGCCATCCGGGTCACCATCGCGCTGACCGGCAGCATGGCCTGGTGCTGGTACCAAAACGAGATGAGCCTGCTCATCCCGCTGTTCCTGGGCATCATCGCCAGCGCCCTGGCAGAGACCGACGACGGCTGGCAAGGCCGCCTCAGCGCGCTGGCGGTAACCTTGGTGTGCTTTGCCATCGCCGCCCTCTCGGTCGAGCTGCTATTCCCCTACCCCTGGATATTCGCCGCCTCCATGGCCCTGGCCGCGTTCGGCCTGACCATGCTCGGGGCGCTGGGCGAACGCTATGGCGCGATTGCCTCGGCCACGCTGATTCTGTCGGTGTACACCATGATCGGCGTGGACCAGCGCGGCGGCGAAGTCAGCGACTTCTGGCACGAGCCGCTGCTGCTGGTCGCAGGCGCCGCGTGGTACGGGCTGTTGTCGGTGCTGTGGCAGGCGTTGTTTTCCAACCAGCCGGTGCAGCAGAGCCTGGCCAAGCTGTTCTTCGAGCTGGGCAGTTACCTCAAGCTCAAGGCCAGCCTGTTCGAGCCGGTGCGCACCCTCGACGTCGAGGCCCGCCGCCTGGAACTGGCGCAGCAGAACGGCCGGGTCGTGGCAGCGCTGAATACGGCCAAGGAAATCATCCTGCACCGAGTCGGCAACAGCCAGCCCAACTCCAAGGTCAGCCGTTACCTGAAGCTGTACTTCCTGGCCCAGGATATTCACGAGCGGGTCAGCGCCTCGCACTACCCCTACAACGCGCTGACCGATGCGTTTTTCCATAGCGACGTGATGTTCCGCTGCCAGCGCCTGCTGCGTAAACAGGGCTCGTCGTGCCAGGAGCTGGCGCGCTCGATTCGCCTGCGCCAGCCGTTCGTCCTGGCCAGCGGCTACCCCGAGGCGCTGGAAGACCTGCACGCCTCCCTGGAGCACCTGCGCACCCAGAACAACCCGGCCTGGCGCGGCCTGCTGCGCTCGCTACGGGCGCTGGCAGCCAACCTTGCGACCCTTGACCGCCTGCTCAGCGCAGCCAGCAACCCCGACAGCCTGGCAGATGCCAGCGACAGCAGCCTGCTGGACCGCTCGCCACGCACCTTCAAGGATGTCTGGACACGCCTGCGCACCCAGCTCACCCCCACTTCGCTGCTGTTCCGCCACGCCCTGCGCCTGTCACTGGCGCTGTCGGTGGGCTACGGCATGGTGCACCTGATTCACCCGACCCAGGGTTACTGGATCATCCTCACCACGCTGTTCGTCTGCCAACCCAACTACGGCGCCACTCGGCGCAAGCTGGTGCAGCGCATCTTCGGCACGGCCGTGGGCCTGACCGTGGGCTGGGCGCTGTTCGACCTGTTCCCCAACCCGCTGGTGCAGTCGGCCTTCGCGGTGGTGGCCGGGGTGGTGTTCTTCGTCAACCGCACCACCCGCTACACCCTGGCAACGGCGGCGATCACGCTGATGGTGCTGTTCTGCTTCAACCAGATCGGCGACGGCTACGGGCTGTTCCTGCCGCGGCTGTTCGACACCTTGGTCGGCAGCCTGATCGCCATCCTTGCGGTGTTCCTGTTCCTGCCCGACTGGCAGGGCCGTCGCCTGAACAAGGTGCTGGGCAACACGCTGTCGTGCGCCAGCCAGTACCTGCGCCAGATCATGCAGCAGTACGCCCACGGCAAGCGCGACGACCTGGCCTACCGCCTGGCCCGGCGCAATGCGCACAACGCCGATGCGGCGCTGTCCACGACCCTTGCCAACATGCTCATGGAGCCTGGGCATTTCCGTAAGGAAGCCGACGTGGGGTTCCGCTTCCTGGTGCTGTCGCACACCCTGCTCAGCTACCTGTCAGGCCTTGGCGCGCACCGCGACACGGCGCTGCCGGCCGAAGTGCACGAGCAGTTGATCGACGGTGCCGGGCAAACCCTGGCGGCGAGCCTGGACGAAATCGCCAATGGGTTGGCTGCACGGCTGCCGGTGGCGATTCACAGCGATGCCGAAGAAGCGCTGGCCAATGCGCTGGAGCAGATGCCGGAAGAACTGGACGAACATCAGCGTTTGGTGCAAACGCAGTTGGCGCTGATCTGCCGGCAACTGGGGCCGCTGCGCACCTTGGCTGGGCACCTGATCAAGGAAGGGCAGGCGGGCTGAACGCTGCCCACACCGCGGCCAACGCAGTCTCCTGTAGGAGCGGCCTTGTGTCGCGAAAGGGTTGCGAAGCAACCCCAACGATTTGGCGGGATGCGTAGATCCTGGGGCTGCTTTGCAGCCCTTTCGCGACACAAGGCCGCTCCTACATTGACCGCGTAACGTCAGCTTTCAGAACCCATGCTGGCGCAACAGGCGGGCATAGCTGCCGTCTGCTTTCATCGCGGCTATCGCCTTTTCGAAGCGCGCCACGATCTGCTGATGCTCGGGGTGCTTGAGGCTGACCAGAATATGCAGGCTGTTCTCGGCAAGCGGCGGGTCCACCAGGCTGATCGCATCACGCACCTGCGGCGGCTCGCGCTGAAGGTTGTAACGGGCCACATACTCATCTTCGACTGCCAGGTCGACCCGCCCGGCCGCCAGCATGCGCACCGCCGATGAGAAATTGCGCACTACAACCTTGTTCAGACGCTCATCGTCGTCGAACGCCGACGAATAGGCATAATCGCGCACCACGGCAATACTGTAGGGGTACAGGTCGGCCTGATGCTGGTAGCTGAACGCCTGCCCCTGGCGCTTGAGCAGGCGAATGCGGTTGGTCAGGTAAGGCCCGGAAAACTCGCCCAGCAGCTCACGCTCGTCGCTGTACCACGCGTTGATCAACACGTCGTAGCGGCCTTCGCCAATGCCCATCAGCGCACGCGCCCAAGGCGCCTCTTCAAACACCGTGTCGAACCCTGCGCGGTTCAGCGCGGTGGTTACAAGACTGGTGGCAAGGCCCCCGCCCGGCATGCTGGTGTCGGTAAAGGGTGGCCAACTGTCGGCAACCAGGCGCAACTTGGCCTGACCCGCCGCCGGCAGCGCACAAAGCATGCCGAGTAAACCAAGAACGCAAAGCAGTGGCCGCATCTCAAATCCCTGTGCAATTGGGGGCCCCACGCTGAAACTGGCGATCTGTACCACGCATAGCTTTTGCAGATTACACAAGCCTGCGGCTGAGGGCAGCGGGCAATAATGTCATTTAGCCTCTATTTTGGCCGTGCGCTGGCAGCCAATGTGATTACCGGGCTTCACGGATAGCCCAGGACGTCGCGAAGCTGGCCCAGGTGCTGGCTGATCCACTGCTTGTCGATGGCGCCCCAGTTGCGAATGCGATAGTCCCCGGCGTGATTGCGCGCGCCGCTCTGCTGTTCGAACTCACAGACAATATCCAGGTCGGCCAACGCGGCAATGGTGTCCTGCGCAGTGCGCCGGGGCATGCCGGTCGCCTCCATCAACGCAGGCACCGTGGTGGCGTTGCCGCTGTCGATCAGCCAGGCCACGTACAGGCGCCGATAGAAGCTGCTGCGGGTCTTGCTGGTTTGCGTGGTCATGGGGCACTTGTCTCTAGGTGTGGCCTGGCAGCTCCCGATAGGTCAGGTAGACGCGCAGGTCGAATTCCAGTTGGTGGTAGTCCGGTTCCATGTGCTGGCACAACTGATAGAACGCCTTGCTGTGGTCGCGTTCCTTCAGGTGCGCCAGTTCATGCACCACGATCATGCGCAAGAACTGCGGCGCTGCCTCTTTGAACAGCGCGGCAATACGGATTTCTTTCTTGGCCTTGAGCTTGCCGCCCTGCACACGCGATACCGCGGTATTCAGGCCAAGCGCACGGTGGGTGAGGTCCAGGCGGTTATCGAACAGCACTTTGTCCAGCGGCGGGGCACTGCGCAGGAACGTCTGCTTCAAATCCTGGGCATAACTGTACAGCGCCTTGTCGTTCTGCACCGCATGCCGTTCGGGGTAGCGCTGCTGCAGGTAGTCGCCCAGACGGCCGCTGGCGATCATCTGGCGCACCTGGTCTTGCAGTTGCGGCGGGTAGGCTTGCAGGTAGCGTAATGCGGTCATGGCGGGCTGTTCGGCTGGGGTGAGCGCGAGTTTAGCCAATCAGGCCGGCCAAGGGAAAACCGCCGGAAAATCACCCGCATCGTCTGGCACCAGCGGCCGCGCCACCAGAAACCCTTGCACATAGGCACACCCAGCGCCCTTGAGCCAGTCAGCCTGGGCCTGGGTTTCGACGCCTTCGGCAATGACCGTGATGTCGTAGGCAGCGCACAGGTCGATGACGCTGCGCACCAGGGCGATATCGATCGCAGACTCCGGCAGCCGTGCCACCAGATGGCGGTCCAGCTTGAGGGTATCGATGGGCAGGTCGCGCAGCATGCGCAGCGAGCAGTCACCGGCGCCAAAATCGTCCAGCGCCACGCGGATGCCCAGCTCGCGCAGGCGGTGCAGTTGCTTGACCGCCGCATCGATGTTGTACATCAACGAGGTCTCGGCCACCTCGACTTCCAACTGGTGAGCCTGCAGGCCGTACTCATCGATCACCCGCGCCAGCTCGTCGGGCAGGCCCGGCATGGCGAACTGCGCGCGGCTGAGGCTGATGCCCAGCACCAATTCGTTGCCAAAGCGCCCGCTCCACTTGCGCCGCTGGTCGGCGCCCTTACGGTAGATCCAGCTGGCCAGCCGGTTGATCAACCGGGCCTCCTCCAGCAGCGGAATGAACAGCCCCGGCTGCACGTCGCCGACACTGGGGTGTTTCCAGCGCAGCAGCGCCTCGAAACCGCGCAGCCGTCCATCGGCAAACGCCACCTGGGGCTGGTAGACCAGGGTGAAGTCGTTCTGCTCGATGGCCTCGCGCACGCTGTCTTCGAGCATCAGCCGCGAGCGGGCGCGGCCGTTGAGTTCCTGGTCATAGAAGCGGTACTGCTGGCGGCCGGCCTGCTTGGCGGCGTACATGGCAGCGTCCGCGGCGCGCAGCAGGCCTTCGACATTGGCGCCGCACTCGGGGTAGGTGGCAATGCCGATACTCACCCCAAGGCTGACCTCCATGCCGTCGACTTCCTTGAAGCCTGACATCCGTTCCAGCAGTTTTTCGGCAAAGCGCCCGGCCTGCTCCGGGTAGGGCAACCCGTCGAACAACGCGGTGAATTCATCGCCACCCATGCGCGCCAGCAACGCCTCGTTGCCCAGGCAGTCCTTGAGCTGCTCGGCCACCCAGCGCAACACCTGATCGCCGGCATCATGCCCGAGCAGGTCGTTGATCCGCTTGAAGCCGTCCAGGTCCATGTACATCAGTGCCTTGGCCTTGTCAGAACGCTCGGTGCGCAGCAGCGCGCTTTCGGCGGCCTGATAGAAGCCGCGGCGGTTGAGCAAGCCGGTCAGCGGGTCGGTGACCGCCTGGTACTCAAGCTGCTGGTGCAGGTTGCGCACCACCGACATGTCCAGCACCGTCACCACCATGGCCCGCTGCTCGGCGGGCAGCGGCGCGCAGGACAGCGCCACAGGCACCAACTGGCCGCTCAAGGTGCGCAACTGGGCGTCGTGGACGCGGAAGATCTTGCGCCCCAGGTACGCCTGGTAGAAGGCCGACTCGCGCCACAGGCTCGCGCAGGGCAGTTGGATGAGGTCCAGCACATGGGCACCCTGCAGCTTATCCACCGGGCTCTCCAGCAACCTCGAGATGGCCGGGTTGGCAAAGCCGATGATGCCTGCCTCATCGACCACCAGAATGCCCTCGGCGGCGTTTTCCAGGATGGAGGCATTGAACGCCCGTGCCGATTCAAGCTCACGGGTCAGGCGTTGCAGCATGCGCCGGTTGTGCTGCTGCTCGAGCAGCGCCTGCACCTTGGGCTTGAGTATTTGCGGGTCGAAGGGTTTGAACAGGTAATCCACCGCGCCACTGGCGTACCCCTTGAGCACAGCGGCCTGGGATTGTTCGTTGGCGGTGAGGAAGATGATCGGGGTCAGCCGGGTGCGCTGGCTGCCGCGCATCAGGCGGGCAACCTCGAAGCCGTCCATCTCAGGCATCTGCACATCGAGCAGCACCAGGTCGACTTCATGTTCAAGCAAAGTACTCAGGGCTTCCACCCCTGAACTTGCGGTCAATACTTGCCAATCCTGCCGTGATAACAGGGCGCGCATGCTGGTCAGGTTTTCTGGGTAATCGTCTACAACCAGCAAAACCGACCGGTTATCCGTTAATTGCGTGTGAGCCACATCCATGCTGCTTCTCTTGTGAGTACGACAATCAACCTGTCATTGGATCCGATCTTTACTCTAGCTATGGCCCCGGAAGACGCAAAGGGGTGTTTATGGCTATACGCCATGAATTTCAGGGTAGCCGACTAATGGTCAACGCGCCCTGCGCAAACGCCGCGCACAAAAAAGCCGCCATTGCCGCTTATGCTGTGCACTCAAGGCTGCCATGTAGCCCAACGAACTTTAATGCACAGCATGATGCGGTGATGCCGGCTTTTTCAGGCGTTGCCGCGCCCCTGCAAGCTATTGCAGATCGTTGAAATGGTCGAGAAATTGCGGCAGTGAGCCATGCTTGACCTTGAATACGAGCCTGTCACCTCTTTTTATTTGCCGAACGTGCCCGCCATAACGTAGCTCACAGGGCCATTCGGCATCGCTGGTGATCACTTGCACGGACGTGTAGCCGGATGTGTTGGCACCAAAGGTGAGAGGCGATGCCCAGTTAGCGTTGGCAACATTGTAGATCCCATACGACATCGTCTGGATCTCCGGGCCTGCCTGGTTAGGTGATGACAAGATGACATGCGCATTGCGTCTTCGTGCCCTGATATCGTTCCCATAGATAACGTTATCCGCCATGCGGCAACGCAGCGACCAGTCGGTGTTGATGATGAAGTGATCTGATATTGGCCCCCCGGCATAGGTGGCGGCAAACCATCCCATCACATCCCCGGAAAGGTCCTTGGGAACAAAGAAAGGCATGGAATAGTATGCGGCCTGTACAGAGCGCAATTCACCAAAAGGTTTGGGCTCCCCCCCCACCCGCGCTATGAATGCAGCCATTTCATCTCGACTGGGTGTATTACTGCCAATCCAGCGCTGAGTGCCCCCCCCCCAGAACGCGGTGTCCCTGTGCGAATCGTTATAGGCCACCACAGTATTTTTTTTCAGCTGCCAGAGCTGCACGATGGCCGCGTCCTTACACGTCGGAGGGATGATGGAACTACCCAATACCCTTTTTAACAATGCACAGAACTCTAGATGTGCCGCAGCGTTGAAACCTTTGAACTCATGGAAGTCGAGAATCACGATTTCCTTGTCAGCAGCAGCGTCACGACGATACCTCAACAAGGCTTGCAACACGTCGACTTCAACGGTTCGACCATTTGTAGAGCCGTGAAAGATCATGAAGCGGTTCGGGCCTGAGCCAGCGCCGAAAAACTGAACACGCAGGTCAAATACCCGAATACCCCAGATCAACTGGTCATAGATAGGCACATCCTGGCACGTCGCACTCGACGACGCGCGCGGCGCATACTTGTCGCACCCGGCGTTATGCGTACCTAACAATATGCATTCGCCAATCGGCAATACCCGCGCACCGCCGTAAATGCCCATCCAGTTGCTTCGGTTGTTATTGGCAGGCTTGCAGATTCCCCCCGACCAACTTCCGTTCGGGCACCAACCGGCCATGAGCTCTGCAGCATCCATTACATGCTCACAAACATCGTTGCAACCATACTCACAGGACATGAGAGTGGGCAGATATGCATCCCGCATGTCTAAAAAATCCTGGGGCGGAGGTTGATCGTTTTCGAGCGCCATCGTTTCACCCGTGGTCCAATCAATTCTCATGGTCGTGACTCCCTGCGAGTTCAAAGAGTCCTCACATTAGAACGAAAAGTTGCGGGGAGTAACTGACAAAACTGTCAGTAGAACGCGGGCCCTGCACCCGTTGAAATACGCCACGTTCCCGCAAAAAAAAGGTTCTTCACGGAATCCTGGGAAAGACAGAAACAAGAACGCCGGTTTGATGGATGATGTTCGTGCGAGCAAACACATCTACAAACCGGCGTTCTTGTGCACGATATTGCTACGCCAGCGTGGTGCTGGATGCTGATACCCGTCGAGTGCTCTGGATTGGCGAAGGTCGCAGCCGAGCCGCGGTCAGACCGTTCTTTGAAGAATTGGGGCCGGAGGGCTGTGAGAGGATCGAAGCCGTGGCAATGGACATGAACACCGCATTCGACCTGGAAGTGCGCCAGCACTGCCCTCAGGCGAGAGTGGTGTACGACCTGTTTCATGTGGTCGCCAAGTATGGGCGAGAGGTGATTGATCGGGTGCGGGTCGACGAGGCCAACCGCCTGCGTGATGACAAACCTGCTCGCAAGGTGATCAAGCAGGCGCGGTGGCTGCTGCTGCGTAACCCGGAGAATCTCAAACGTGAAGATCAGCAGGTGCGCCTGAAGGATCTGCTGGCGGCTAATCAATCGTTGATGACGGTTTATCTGATGAAAGCAGAACTCAAAGCGTTGTGGTCACCCGCCACCGCCTGGGGCTGGCGATCAGCCTGGAAGCAATGGCTGCGACTGGCTGATGAATGCGCGATACCAGCCCTGAAGCAGTTCGCTAAACGCCTGAAGAACTACTGGCGCGGCATCCTAAGTAGGGTGCGCTGGCCCATGCACACGGGGCAGCTGGAGGGCATTAACAACCGGATCAAGGTGATCAAGCGGATGGCTTACGGCTACCGGGACAGCGAATTCTTTTTCATGAAGATCAAGAATGACTTTCCCGGCAATCCGTGAAGAACCAAAAAAAAACCCGCATCTCTGCGGGTTTCCTGGGCATCGGAAGCAGATCAGTTGATCTTGGCGGCCAGTTCACCTTTGGCGTAACGCTGGAACATGCCTTCCAGGGAGATCGGCTTGATCTTCGAGGCGTTGCCGGCAGTGCCGAAGGCTTCGTAGCGGGCGATGCACACGTCGCGCATGGCCTTGACGGTTTCACCGAAGAACTTGCGCGGGTCGAACTCGCTCGGGTTCTGCGCCATCAGGCGACGCATGGCGCCGGTGGAGGCCAGGCGCAGGTCGGTGTCGATGTTGACCTTGCGCACGCCGTGCTTGATGCCTTCGACGATTTCTTCAACCGGTACGCCGTAGGTTTCTTTGATGTCGCCACCGTACTGGTTGATGATTGCCAGCCACTCTTGCGGTACCGAGGACGAACCGTGCATCACCAGGTGGGTGTTGGGGATGCGCTTGTGGATTTCCTTGATGCGGTCGATAGCCAGCACGTCGCCGGTAGGCGGCTTGGTGAACTTGTAGGCGCCGTGGCTGGTGCCGATGGCGATGGCCAAGGCATCGACCTGGGTGCGCTTGACGAAGTCAGCGGCTTCTTCGGGGTCGGTCAGCATCTGGCTGTGGTCCAGAACGCCTTCGGCACCAATGCCGTCTTCTTCGCCGGCCATGCCGGTTTCCAGCGAACCCAGGCAGCCCAGCTCGCCTTCTACCGAAACGCCGCAGGCGTGGGCCATGGCCACGGTCTGCTGGGTCACACGGACGTTGTAGTCGTACTCGGTGGGGGTCTTGCCGTCTTCGCCCAGCGAGCCGTCCATCATCACCGAGCTGAAGCCCAGCTGGATGGAGCGTTGGCAGACGTCAGGGCTGGTGCCGTGGTCCTGGTGCATGCACACCGGGATGTGCGGGAATTCTTCGATGGCGGCGAGGATCAGATGGCGCAGGAACGGCGCACCTGCGTATTTGCGGGCACCCGCGGAGGCCTGGACGATGACCGGAGAGTCGGTCTTGTCGGCGGCCTCCATGATTGCGCGCATCTGTTCAAGGTTGTTGACGTTGAAAGCCGGAACGCCGTAACCGAACTCGGCGGCGTGGTCCAGCATCTGGCGCATGCTAATGAGTGCCATTGTGTATCTCTCTCCCGACAAGCGTCGTTTGTTTCGTGCAAGCCTGCCGCAGGGGCGGTTGCTGTTCAAGTAGTGTGGGCCACCGTGGCAGCCCGGCCAGTCACGGTGCCTTGCAGCCCCGCCCAATCAGATCATCGGTCGCCACCCAGTACACCAGGCCTTCATCGCCTTTGGTGTGGAAGGCCAGCACGCCGTCGCTGTAGAGCGCGCCGGAGGCGCCCGGCTCGGACTTGAGCCGGTAGACCTGGTCAGCGCCGCCAAGGCGTACATCGACCTGGTCCTGTTGCGGGTCGGCAAAACGCCACAGCACTTCGGCCTGGCTGTCGCAGACCCAGCGGGTCCAGTTTTCCGCCGGGGCGGGCGCAGGCTGCAGCAGTGAGCATCCTGCCAGTGTTGCCAGGGCCATCAAGGCCAGTAGCGCTTTCATCCCAAAACCTCGTTGGGGGCTGCCTTGCAGCCCCAATGTCCAAGACCACAAAACCTGCGTTAGGTTGCCCGGGAGCCGATCAAGGGCAACCCGGCGCCTTGCGCTGGTGTTCGTCGTCGTACTTTTCCAGGCCATCCGGGCCAATGCGTTTGTTGATCACCGGCACCGTTTCGGCCTGCCACTGCGACTGATAGCAGCCCCCCTTGGGCGGCTGCGACGGTTCGCTGTCAGCACCCTGTTTGCTGGAGCATGCGCCCAGCAACAGGGCCACGATCATCACCGGCAATTGCTTGACCATCAGGTCGCTCCCTTTGCCAAACGCCCAGCTGCTCAGGCTTTGGCCCGCTCTTCCAGAATTGCCACGGCTGGCAGCACTTTGCCTTCGACGAATTCGAGGAACGCACCACCACCGGTAGAAATGTAGGAGATATCCTTGCTCACGCCATACTTGTCGATGGCCGCCAGGGTGTCGCCACCACCGGCAATCGAAAATGCGGCGCTGTCGGCGATGGCCTTGGCCAGCACCTGGGTACCGTTGCCGAACTGATCGAACTCGAACACACCCACCGGGCCGTTCCACAGAATGGTCTTGGACGACTTCAGCAGCTCGGCGAAGTTGGCCGCAGTTTGCGGGCCAATGTCGAGGATCATGTCATCGGCAGCAACGTCGGCAATGGCCTTGACGGTGGCTTCGGCGCTCTCGGCGAACTCCTTGGCAACCACCACGTCCACCGGCAGCGGCACATTGACCTTGGCCGCGATGGCCTTGGCAGTGTCGACCAGGTCTGCCTCGTACAGCGATTTGCCAACCGGGTGGCCGGCAGCTGCCAGGAAGGTGTTGGCAATACCGCCACCGACGATCAGCAGGTCGCAAACATTGCTCAGGCTGTTCAGCACGTCGAGCTTGGTCGATACCTTGGAGCCTGCAACGATGGCCGCCATCGGCTTGGCCGGGGCCTTCAGGGCCTTGCCCAGGGCGTCCAGCTCTGCGGCCAGCAGCGGGCCTGCGGCGGCGACTTTGGCAAACTTGGCCACGCCATGGGTCGAACCCTCGGCGCGGTGCGCGGTGCCGAATGCGTCCATCACGAACACATCGCACAGCGCTGCATACTGCTGCGCCAGTTCGTCGGCGTTTTTCTTCTCGCCTTTGTTGAAGCGCACGTTTTCGAACAGCACCAGGTCGCCGGCCTTGACCTCGACGCCGCCCAGGTAGTCAGCCACCAGCGGCACATCACGGCCCAGTGCCTTGCTCAGGTAGTCGGCCACAGGCTTGAGGCTGTTCTCGGCCGAGAATTCGCCTTCGGTCGGGCGCCCCAGGTGCGAGCAGACCATTACCGCTGCACCCTTTTCGAGGGCCAGCTTGATGGTCGGCAGCGCTGCCAGGATACGCGCATCGCTGGCGACCACGCCGTCCTTTACAGGCACGTTGAGGTCTTCGCGGATCAGTACGCGCTTACCTTGCAGGTCGAGGTCGGTCATCTTCAACACGGTCATGAATGCAGTCCTTCAGGGCTGTTTGCTGCGGGTTGGGTTGACGACGTGCAGATAGTGCTGTGCAACGTCGAGCATACGGTTGGCGAACCCCCATTCGTTGTCGAACCAGGCCAGCAGGTTCACCAGGCGCGGGCCGCTGACGCGGGTCTGGCTGGCATCGACGATGGCTGAATGCGGGTCATGATTGAAATCACAGCTGGCATGGGGCAGCTCGGTGTAGGCCAGCAGGCCCTTGAGCGGGCCGTCCACGGCCGCCTGGCGCAACACCTGGTTGACCTCGGCGGCAGTAGTGTCGCGGGCGGTCTGCAAGGTGATGTCCAGGCACGACACGTTGACGGTCGGCACACGTACCGCTTTGGCCTGGATTCGCCCGGCAAGTTCCGGCAGCAGGCGCTCGATGCCCCGGGCAAGGCCGGTGGACACCGGAATCACCGACTGAAACGCCGAGCGCGTGCGACGCAGGTCTTCATGGTGATAGGCGTCGATCACCGGCTGGTCGTTCATGGCCGAGTGGATGGTGGTGATCTGCACGTATTCGATGCCAAACGCCTGGTCCAGCACCCGCAGCAGCGGCACGCCGCAGTTGGTGGTGCAGGAGGCGTTGGACACCAGGCGTTCGCTGCCGGTCAGGCACGCCTGGTTGATGCCGTACACCACCGTGGCATCGACATCGGCTTCGCTGGCCATGGGCTGGGAGAACAGCACCCGAGGCGCGCCGGCATCGACAAAGCGCATGCCATCGGCACGGGTGTTGTAGGCGCCGGAGCACTCCAGCACCAGGTCGATGTCCAGGGCCGCCCAGTCGACGCCCTCGGGGGTGGCGCTGCGCAACACTTTCACGCAGTCACCGTTGATATGCAGACAGTCGCCATCGACCCGCACTTCGCCGGGGAAGCGGCCGTGGGTGGAGTCGAAGCGCGTCAGGTATTCCACGCTGGCCTGATCGGCCAGATCGTTCAACGCGACGATCTCGAAACCGGCCTGCGCCCCGCGCTCGAACAGTGCGCGCAGGACACAACGGCCGATGCGGCCGTAACCGTTGAGTGCAACTTTGTAGGGGCGCGGCTGGGGCATTCGATGCTCACGAACAGGTGCGTTGAACGACCATCGCGGGGCAAGCCCGCTCCCACAAGGCACTGCGATACCTTGTGGGAGCGGGCTTGCCCCGCGATCAGGCGGGAGGCACAAGGCCTCCCGGGTACATCAGTCTTCCAGCAGCTCTTCGGCGGTACCGAGGATGTTTTCCAGGGTGAAGCCGAACTCCTCGAACAGCGCCGAGGCCGGAGCCGACTCGCCGTAGGTGGTCATGCCGATGACGCGGCCTTCGAGGCCCACGTACTTGTACCAGAAGTCGGCATGGGCAGCTTCGATGGCGATGCGCGCACCCACTTCCAGCGGCAGCACCGACTGCTTGTAGGCGGCGTCCTGGGCGTCGAACACGCTGGTGCTCGGCATCGATACCACACGCACCTTGCGGCCTTGTGCGGCCAGGGCGTCGTACGCCTGGACAGCCAGGCCCACTTCGGAACCGGTGGCGATCAGGATCAGCTCAGGCTCGCCGGCGCAGTCCTTGAGGATGTAGCCGCCGCGGCTGATATCAGCGATCTGCTGGGCGTCACGCTGCTGATGCTGCAGGTTCTGACGCGAGAAGATCAGCGCCGACGGGCCATCCTTGCGCTCCAGGGCGTACTTCCAGGACACCGCCGATTCCACGGCATCGGCCGGGCGCCAGGTGTCCAGGTTCGGCGTGCTGCGCAGGCTGGTCAGCTGCTCGATCGGCTGGTGAGTCGGGCCGTCTTCGCCCAGGCCGATGGAGTCGTGGGTGTAGACATGGATGACGCGCTGCTTCATCAGTGCCGACATGCGCACGGCATTGCGGGCGTACTCCATGAACATCAGGAAGGTCGCACCGTAAGGCACCAGGCCACCGTGCAGGGCGACGCCGTTCATGATGGCGGTCATGCCGAACTCGCGCACGCCGTAGAACACGTAGTTGCCGCTGGCGTCATTGGCGTCGACGCCTTTGCAACCCTTCCAGATGGTCAGGTTGGAGCCGGCCAGGTCAGCCGAGCCGCCGAGGAACTCGGGCAGCAGCGGGCCGAAGGCGTTCAGGGCGTTCTGGCTGGCCTTGCGGCTGGCGATGGTTTCGCCTTTGGCGGCCACTTCATTGATGTACTGCTGGGCTTTTTCGCTGAAATCAGCCGGCAGGTCGCCTGCTGCGCGGCGCTTGAACTCGGCAGCCAGCTCTGGGTGAGCCTTGGCGTAGGCCTCGAAACGCTGGTTCCATTCGGCTTCGACCTTGGCACCATTGGCCTTGGCATCCCATTCGGCATAGATGTCGGCCGGGATTTCGAACGGACCGTGGTTCCAGTTCAGGGCCTGGCGGGTCAGGGCGATTTCATCGTTGCCCAGCGGCGCGCCGTGGCAGTCTTCCTTGCCTTGCTTGTTCGGCGAGCCGAAACCGATGGTGGTCTTGCAGCAGATGAGGGTCGGACGGTCGCTCTTGCGCGCGGTGTCGATCGCCATCTTGATTTCTTCGGCATCGT
The DNA here is from genome assembly GCF_014268825.1 of Pseudomonas sp. SWRI51. Taxonomy (NCBI): domain Bacteria; kingdom Pseudomonadati; phylum Pseudomonadota; class Gammaproteobacteria; order Pseudomonadales; family Pseudomonadaceae; genus Pseudomonas; species Pseudomonas sp. SWRI51. Next base: position 31,184 of record NZ_JABWRG010000039.1, read on the forward strand.
GGCCGTCGACGTTACGGATGACCTGCCAGTTGTAGGCTTCGAAACGCGCCGGGGTGTTGTCGGTGAACCAGCCGTGCACTTCACCGTCGATGGAGATGCCGTTGTCGTCGTAGAAGGCGACCAGCTTGTTCAGGCCCAGGGTGCCGGCAAGCGAGGCGACTTCATGGGAAATGCCTTCCATCATGCAGCCATCGCCCAGGAACACGTAGGTGTTGTGGTCGACGATGCTGTGGCCGTCACGGTTGAACTGGGCAGCCAGGACTTTTTCTGCCAGGGCAAAGCCCACGGCGTTGGCCAGGCCCTGGCCGAGCGGGCCAGTGGTGGTCTCGACGCCTGGGGTGTAGCCGTACTCCGGGTGGCCCGGGGTGCGGCTGTGCAACTGGCGGAAGGCCTTGAGATCGTCGATCGACAGGTCGTAGCCGGTCAGGTGCAGCAGCGAATAGATCAGCATCGAGCCGTGGCCGTTGGACAGCACGAAGCGGTCACGGTCAGCGAAGCTCGGGTTGCTCGGGTTGTGTTTCAGATAGTCGCGCCAAAGCACTTCGGCGATATCCGCCATGCCCATAGGGGCACCTGGGTGGCCGCTGTTGGCCTTTTGCACGGCATCCATGCTGAGGGCACGAATGGCGTTGGCACGTTCACGACGGCTGGGCATCGCTGAGTCTCCTGGGGCTTTGAATAAGTAGTGAAGCGAAAAAAGGCGGCCATTTTCCCCCACTGCGGGGCCGGGGGCAAACATTAAAGCGCCAAGTGGTGAGCTTTAAGCGGCAAGAAGAAGCCAATCTGCGTTTGCAAGGCGCCAATGGTTACGCCCATCGCCAATATCAAAACTTTTTGATATTGGCCTTGCGAGGGCAACCTTGCCTGACTAGACTGCCGCTCCATGAACCTAGACGCGCACACCCTTACCCCGCAAAGCGACACCTTGGCTGCCCTGTGCAAAGCCAGTGGCGACGAGTTGCGCCTGAACGTGCTGCGCGCACTGGCCAACGACTCCTTCGGCGTGCTTGAGCTGGCGCAGATCTTCGACGTCGGCCAATCGGGCATGAGCCACCACCTCAAGGTGCTGGCCCAGGCGGAGCTGGTGGCCACCCGCCGCGAAGGCAACGCGATCTTCTACCGCCGCGCCCTGCCCGACAGCCAGCGCCTGGGCGGGCGTCTGCATTCGGCGCTGCTCGAAGAAGTCGACGGCCTGCAACTGGCCACGGACATCCAGGCGCGGATCGCCCAGGTGCAACAGCGCCGAGCCGCCACCAGCCAGGATTTCTTCCTGCGCGTCGAAGAAAAATTCCGCGCCCAGCAAGACCTCATCGCCGGCCTGCCGCAATACCGCGAAAGCCTGCTGGCGCTGCTCGACAAGCTGCACTTCGGCCCAGGCGCCACGGCCCTGGAAGTCGGCCCCGGCGATGGCGGCTTTTTGCCGGACCTGGCCCTGCGCTTTGCCCAGGTCACGGCCATGGACAACAGCCCGACCATGCTCGAGCTGGCCCGCCAGGTGTGCGAGCGCGAATGTCTGGGTAACGTAAACCTGCAGTTGGCCGATGCACTGGGTGCAACGGATGTGGAAGCCGACTGCGTTGTGCTGAATATGGTGCTGCACCACTTCAGCGACCCGGCCCTGGCCTTGCGCCAGCTGGCCACACGGGTGAAAGCGGGCGGCAGCCTGCTGGTCACCGAGCTGTGCAGCCATGACCAGGGGTGGGCCCGCGAAGCGTGCGGCGACCTCTGGCTTGGCTTCGAGCAGGACGACCTGGCCCGCTGGGCCACCGCGGCAGGGCTGATCCCGGAAGACAGCCTCTACGTGGGCTTGCGTAACGGTTTCCAGATCCAGGTTCGCCATTTCCGGCGGGCAACTGGCAACACACAACATCGGTAAATTCAGGAACCCCTCGAGATGAGCGAATACTCCCTTTTCACCTCCGAGTCCGTGTCCGAAGGGCATCCGGACAAAATCGCCGACCAGATTTCCGACGCGGTACTGGATGCGATCATCGCCCAGGACAAATACGCCCGCGTAGCCTGTGAAACCCTGGTCAAGACCGGTGTTGCCATTATCGCCGGCGAAGTCACCACCTCGGCCTGGGTCGACCTCGAAGACCTGGTGCGCAAGGTCATCATCGACATCGGCTACAACAGCTCCGACGTGGGCTTCGACGGCGCCACGTGTGCAGTGATGAACATCATCGGCAAGCAGTCGGTCGACATCGCCCAAGGCGTTGACCGCTCCAAGCCCGAAGACCAAGGCGCCGGCGACCAGGGCCTGATGTTCGGCTACGCCAGCAACGAAACCGACGTGCTGATGCCAGCGCCGATCTGCTTCTCGCACCGCCTGGTCGAGCGCCAGGCCGAAGCGCGCAAGTCCGGCCTGCTGCCGTGGCTGCGCCCGGACGCCAAGTCGCAGGTAACCTGCCGTTACGATAACGGCAAGGTGGTAGGTATCGACGCCGTCGTGCTGTCGACCCAGCACAACCCTGAAGTGTCGCAAAAAGACCTGCAGGAAGCGGTGATGGAGCTGATCGTCAAGCACACCCTGCCTGCCGAACTGCTGCACAAAGGCACCCAGTTCCACATCAACCCGACCGGCAACTTCATCATCGGTGGCCCGGTTGGCGACTGCGGCCTGACTGGCCGCAAGATCATCGTCGATTCCTACGGCGGCATGGCCCGCCACGGCGGTGGTGCGTTCTCAGGCAAAGACCCATCCAAGGTCGACCGTTCCGCCGCCTACGCCGGCCGCTACGTAGCCAAGAACATCGTTGCCGCAGGCCTGGCCGACCGCTGCGAGATCCAGGTGTCCTACGCCATTGGCGTGGCCCAGCCGACCTCCATCTCGATCAACACCTTCGGCACCGGCAAGATCTCCGACGAGAAGATCATCAACCTGGTGCGTGAGTGCTTCGACCTGCGCCCATACGCGATCACCACCATGCTCGACCTGCTGCACCCGATGTACCAGGAGACCGCAGCCTACGGCCACTTCGGCCGCGAGCCGCAGCAGAAGACCGTCGGCGACGACACCTTCACCACCTTCACTTGGGAACGTACCGACCGCATCGACGCCCTGCGCGCCGCTGCTGGCCTGTAAGCTTCCTACAGCAGTACCGGAAAGCCCTTGCCGAGTGATCGGCAGGGGCTTTTTTTGTGAAATATCGGCTGACAAGCTGCCGCGACATAACCGAAATTCCGCGCCTAGGCTGAGCATTCCTCATCTGCCAAGCAAGGATGCCGGCCATGCCGTTCTGGCTGCTTTTACTGCTGTTGATCACCGCTCAAGCCCAGGCCAGCGGTTGCCCCGACTGGCCCTCGCAACGGGCCACGGACGAGGTCGCACAACTGCGCCAGACCCTGGCCATGTGGGACGACCACTACCACCGCCAGGGCCAAGCCCTGGTGGCAGACGAACTCTACGACCAAAGCCGCCAGCGCCTGCAACAGCTGCAGCGCTGCTTTGGCTTGCAAGGCAGTGACAACCCGCTGGCCAGCGCCCGCGGGCAGGTACTTCACCCCGTGCCGCACACCGGCGTTGCCAAGCTTGCCGACGACACCCAGGTGCAACGCTGGCTTGACGGCAAGCAAGACGTATGGATTCAGCCCAAGGTGGATGGCGTGGCGGTGTCGCTGGTGTATCGCCAAGGCCAACTGAGGCGCTTGCTCAGACGTGGCGATGGTGTGCACGGGCATGACTGGAGCCGGCACATACCGCAGCTGGCCAACGTTGCGCGTACCCTGCCCCAGCCGCTCGACACGGTATTTCAGGGCGAACTCTACTGGCGCCTGGGCGACCACGTGCAAGCCCGAGGCGGCGGCCTCAGCGCCCGCGCGACCATTGCCGGGCTGATGGCGCGCAAACAGCTTGCGCCGCAGGAGGGGGCCGGCGTCGGCCTGTTCATCTGGGACTGGCCTGAGGGCCCCGCCAGCCAACAGGAGCGTCAGGCGCGGCTGGAAACCCTTGGTTTTGCCGACAGCCACCATTACAGCCAGCCCATTGCCACACTCGCAGAAGCCGCGCACTGGCGCCAGCACTGGTACAACTCGCCCCTACCCTTCGCCACCGACGGCGTAATCCTGCGCCAGGGCAGCCGCCCACCCGCCCGGCGCTGGCAGGCCAAGGCACCTTACTGGGTGGCAGCGTGGAAATACCCGTTTCGCCAAGCCTTGGCCCATGTCAGCGACGTGCGCTTTCGCATTGGCCGCACCGGGCGCATCACCCCACTGGTAGTGGTGCAGCCGGTGGAACTCGATCAAAGGCAGATCCGCCAGATCAGCCTGGGATCGGTGGCGCGCTGGCAGCAACTGGACGTGCGCCCGGGCGACCAGGTGGCCGTGACCCTGGCCGGGCAGACCATCCCCAGCCTGGGCAGCGTGGTGCATCGCAGCCCGCACCGCACCGAGGTCACGCCGCCCAATGCCGCCGATCATCACCCCCTCAGCTGCTGGCAGGCCGCCGGGCAGTGCCAGGAGCAGTTTCTCGCAAGGCTCGCCTGGCTCAGTGGCAACAAAGGGCTGGCCATGCAGGGCACCGGGCAAGGCACTTGGCGTAGCCTGATCGACAGCGGCCAAGTCAACACGCTGGATGACTGGCTGCGCCTGACGCCAGAAACCCTGGTGCAGGTGCCAGGCATCGCCCAGACCCGCGCCGACCAACTGCACCGCAGCTTCACCCAGGCACGCCAGCAACCATTCGAGCGCTGGCTGCGCGCGCTCGGTGTGCCGGCACCCGCCACCCTGGCACTCGGCCCGGATTGGCCTACGCTGGCCTCCAGAAACATTGAGCAATGGATTACCGAACCCGGCATAGGGCCTACCCGCGCTGGCCAATTACTGGCGTTTTTTAGCCACGAAGAGGTCCAGGCCCTGGCCCTGCGATTGCGCGCCCATGCAATCGAGGGTTTCTAATTTACGCAGATCAGGGCAGCATTTCCTTTTTGCTGACCTGCCCCGAACTGGAGCCCCCGATGAAACTGCTTTCGTCCCTTGCCCTGTCCACCCTGCTGGGCTTTGCGGCCAGCCCGCTAATGGCCGCCGAGCAACCTCCTGCACTGACCGGTTGCGCGGCCAAACGCCAGGCCATCAGCGAGCAGATCGAACAGGCCCGCGCCCACGGCAACGCCAACCAACAGGCTGGCCTGGAAAAGGCCCTGGCAGAAGTGACCGAGCACTGCACCGACAGCGCCCTGCGCAAAGAGCGTGAACAAAAGGTGCTCGATGCCCGCCATGAAGTGAACCAGCGCACCAAGGACCTGGACAAGGCCATGAAAAAAGGCGACCCCGAGCGCATCAACAAGCGCAAGGACAAGCTGGCCGAATCGAAGAAAGAGCTGCAGGAAGCGGTTGATCAGCTCGAGCGCTGATCACAGGCCGCTCCTGCAAACAGCGTTGATCAGTGGTTACGAAACTCGGTATGGCACGCCTTGCAGGCAGCTTCCACGTTATCCATCGGCGTTTTGAGCTGCGCAGGGTCCAGCGGTTTTACCTGCGCGGCCTGAACCAGCTCGCCAGTCACCCCCTCCAATTGGCGGGCAAGGTCCTGGAACCGCGCCTGGCGTTCCCAGACCGCCGCGCGGGCGCTGCTATCACCGCTGTCGGCAACCGCCGGAAAGTGTTGCCAGGGCTGGTGCGACAGGGCGTCGAGCTTCACTGCGCCCTCGGCGAACTTGTCGCCATTGAACGGCAAGCGGCCACGCAGCATGCCACCGAGGTCTTCGCTGGTCTGGAGCATGTCCTTGAAGATCGCCTTGCGTTGGCCCAGCGGCGAGTTGGGGTCAACGCCGTCACAGGCGTTCAGGGCAAGGGCGGCGAGCAGTACTACGGTCAATCGCTTGAACATCACGGTCTCTTCGGCCAGCAAAAAACGGGGCGCCAGTATCGCCGCCCGTTGGCCAAAGACCAATAGCCATACAAAAAACAGGGCTGATTCTTCATGGTCACCCGCCTCAGGACTGCACCTATGACATTCGCATTGCGCCATCTGGCCTGGGCTCTGCCGGCCCTGGCATTGCTGGCCGGCTGCAACGGCGGCGACAACGCCAAGCCCGCGCCCCACGCCATCGCCACCTACACCGATGCCACCTGGCAAGACCTGCCAGCGGTCAGCGACACCGACCTGCTGGCGGGCTTTCAGGCCTGGCGCAACGGTTGCGAAAAACTCAGCCGTGACGCGGTATGGGCCGACACCTGCACGGCCGCCGTCGGCGTGCCAGCAGACGCCGCACAGGTGCGCGGTTTCTTGCAGCAAAACCTGCAAGTGCACAGCTTGCGATCGGCCGAAAACAGCGCCAACGGCCTGATTACCGGTTATTACGAGCCGGTCTACCCGGGCAGCCTGAAACGTACCGAAAGCGCAACGGTCCCGGTGTACGGCGTCCCTGACGACATGATCGTGGTCGACCTTGCCAGCGTGTACCCAGAGCTCAAGGGCAAGCGCCTGCGCGGTCGCCTTGAAGGCCGAGTACTCAAGCCTTACGACACGGCCCAGGTGATCAACCAGAATGGCGTGAAGGCCCCGGTACTGGCCTGGTTGACCGACCCGATGGACCTGCAATTCCTGCAGATCCAGGGCTCGGGCCGGGTACAGCTCGACAGCGGCCGCCAACTGCGCCTGGGTTATGCCGACCAGAACGGCCACCCTTATCGGCCGATCGGCCGCTGGCTGGTCGAGCAAGGCCAGTTGCAGAAAGAAGACGTCACCATGGGCAGCATTCACGCCTGGGCCATGAACAACCCGCAGCGCGTGCCGGAACTGCTGGCCAGTAACCCTAGCTATGTGTTTTTCAGCGCCCGCCCCGACAGCAACGAAGGCCCGCGAGGCTCGCTCAATGTGCCGCTGACCGCAGGGTACAGCGTGGCCATCGACCGCAAGGTGATTCCGCTGGGCAGTCTGCTGTGGCTGTCGACTACCAAGCCTGACGGCAGCCCCGTGGTACGCCCGGTGGGCGCCCAGGACACTGGCGGCGCAATCACCGGTGAAGTGCGCGCCGACCTGTTCTGGGGCACCGGCGCCGAAGCGGGCGAGCTGGCCGGCAGCATGAAACAACAAGGGCAGATCTGGATGCTCTGGCCCAAAGGCAAGCCATTGCCCGAGGTGCCGAAGGTGCAATGATGTTCTGGCGAGGGATACGTTGAGGCCTGGGCAAACCTGCCCGGGCCTCATCGCAGGCTAGCGCCAGCTCCCACAGGGACCGCGTACAGCCACCATTTCGAGGTCTGGCCCAGGTTCCTGTGGGAGCTGGCGACAGCCTGCGATGGCCTCACGCAGATACCACGAACAGCGACACGATCAGCCCCACCCCAACCAGCCACACCACCGAGCGCAGCGCCGCCAGGTCAGCCAGGTAGCAAATGATGTAGAGCAAGCGGCTGGTGATGTACATCACGCTCAGCACGTCCTGGGTGACCTGCTCGGCATTGCCGACCACATCGGCCACCAACACCGCGGCGGCGAACGCCGGGAACGCTTCGAAGCAGTTCTGCTGGGCGGCATGCGCCCGGCGCGGCAAGCCCGACAGGGTATCGAGGAAAGCGCGCGGGTCGTGGTTGTCGCGCATGCCGAAACGCCCGCTGCTGGCCTTGGCGATCAAGGCACACAGCAGCGGCAGGCACAGGGCAATCAGGATGCACCACAGGGCAACGGTCATGGACAGGGTTCCTTGTTCACAATGGATCGGTTCAGAGCTTCATCACCAGCATACCCGCCAGCACCAGCCCGCAAGCTAGGAGTCTCGGCCCGGCAAAAGGTTCTTTGAGGTAGCGCATGCCCAACAGCACCACCAGCACCACGCTCAGTTCACGCAGGGCCGCAGCCTCGGCCACCGAGCCCAGGTGCATGGCCCACAGCACCAAGGCATAGCTGAACAGCACGCAAAACCCGACCGCCAGGCCCAACTTCCATTGCGTGCGCCAGAACACTACGAACGGCGCGCGCCGCGCCAGGGTTGCCAGCAACGGGAACGGCCAGGCGCTGAGCAGCGTCAGCCACACCAGATAATCCCAAGGCTGGCCCCAGCGCTGCACCGCCTGCCCGTCAAACCAGGTGTAGCAGCCGATGCACAGCCCGATCAGCGCCACTACCGGCAACATTGACCAGGGTAGCCGATCCCCGCCGCCACCCCGCCACAACAGGCACGCCAACCCGCACGGGATCAACAGGATGCCGATGATCTGCTGCGCGCTCAGCGCTTCGCCGGCAAATACCAGGGTCAGCGCCAGCACCACCAACGGCGATAGCCCGCGCATCAGCGGGTAGACCAGCCCCAGATCGCCTGCCCGGTACGCCTGAATCAGCAAAAAGCGATACACCTGCTCGGCAAAGGCCGACGCCAGCAGCCACGGCCAGATGTCAGCCGGCGGCGTATCAGTGAATGCCACCGCGGCCACGGCAAAGCACAGCGCGACCAGGTCCATGCTGGCGATGACCAACAAGCGCTCCCCGCTGAATTTGATCAGGGTGTTCCAAGTGGCGTGCAGCACGGCGGCGAGCAGAACGAGGGAAGTAGCCAGCACGGGGTGGGGGCCTTTTTTGTAGTTATGTGGGGGCACTATATCGCGCAGAAAGCGGTGCGGGCTTATCGCGAAGCAAGCCCGTTGCCATGGGCGATTCAGGAACCAAACTAACAAATCTGGTCACAAGGTGTGTCCCGAACCGCCCGCCAGGTCATCAAAGAACTGCCCGAGCCATTCGGGTAACGACTTGGAAGCCATTTTCACAGGAATCGGGATGCTCGAATTAGTTGCTGCGTTTATCTGCCTTACCACCCTTCTGACCTACGTCAATTACCGCTTCATCGGCCTGCCCCCTGCGATCGGGGTGATGGTCACAGCGCTGCTGTTCTCGCTGATTCTGCAGGGGCTGAGCCTGATCGGCTTCCCCGGGCTTGAGGAACGCGTCGAAGGGTTGATGAACCAGATCGACTTCAACGACCTGCTGATGCACTGGATGCTGTCGTTCCTGCTGTTCGCCGGCGCCCTGCACGTCAACCTCACCGACTTGCGCAGCTACCGCTGGCCGATTGGCCTGCTGGCAACCTTGGGCGTACTGATCGCTACCGTGGTGATCGGCTACCTGTCGCACTGGGTGTTCGCGATGTTCGGCTGGAACGTGCCGATGATCTACTGCCTGTTGTTCGGCGCGCTGATCTCGCCCACCGACCCGATTGCCGTGCTCGGTGCCCTGCGTACTGCCAATGCGCCCAAACCGCTGAAAACCACGATTGTCGGCGAGTCACTGTTCAACGATGGCACAGCAGTTGTGGTGTTCACCGTGCTGCTGGGCATCATCCAGCTGGGTGAAACCCCAAGCGTTGCCGACACGGCTATCTTGTTCGCCCGTGAAGCCATTGGCGGCGTGGTGTTCGGCGGCGTGATGGGCTACGCCATCTATCGCATGATCAAGAGCGTCGAGCAGTATCAGGTTGAGGTGATGCTGACCCTGGCGCTGGTGATCGGCGGATCGGCAATGTGCTACGAACTGCACGTCTCGGCACCGATCGCGATGGTGGTGGCTGGCCTGATCATCGGCAACCTGGGCCGAAACCTGGCGATGAACGACATGACTCGCCGCTACATGGATGGTTTCTGGGAACTGATCGACGACATGCTCAATGCGCTGCTGTTCGCGCTGATTGGCCTTGAGCTGTTGCTACTGCCGTTCAACTGGATGCACCTGGCGGCCGGTAGCGTGCTGGCGCTGGCGGTGCTGCTGTCGCGCCTGCTGACCGTGGCCCCGGCCATCGTGCTGCTGCGCCGCTGGCGCCCGGTGCCGCAAGGCACCATCCGGGTACTGACCTGGGGTGGCCTGCGTGGCGGCGTGTCGGTAGCCTTGGCACTGTCGCTGCCGATGGGCGAGGAGCGGGACCTGTTGCTGTCGATCACCTATATCGTGGTGCTGTCATCGATCCTGGTGCAGGGCCTGAGCATTGGCAAAGTGGTGCGCCGGGTGAGCGCACAGGCTTGAGAATGAAGGGGCCGCGCTGCGGCCCATCGCAGGCTATCGCCAGCTCCTACAGGAATCTGGGCCAGCCCTCGCTATTGTGACTGTGCGCGGTCTCTGTGGGAGATTCTATGGTTTTGTACAAACCTGTTTCCGCCAGACATATCTCCTTGTGGCGAACTCCTTTGTGGCGAGCGGGCTTGTCCCGCGTTGGGCTGCGCAGCAGCCCCTGGGGTTTTCAGGGCTGCTGCGCAGCC
>NZ_JABWRG010000004.1:0-134633 GCF_014268825.1 Pseudomonas sp. SWRI51
GGGCTGCGCAGCAGCCCCTGGGGTTTTCAGGGCTGCTGCGCAGCCCAACGCGGGACAAGCCCGCTCGCCACAAAGGAGCTCGCCACAAGAAGATATGTCGGGCGGGAACAGGTTTGTACAAAACCATAGAATCTCCCACAGGTTGCGTCGCTTTTTGATTTTGTGGGAGATCACCCAGCCCTTCCGGGCTGCGCTGCCGCGCAGAGAGCTGGGCAGCGTGGGAGCGGGCTTGCCCCGCGATGGATGGCGTAGCCCTCGCGGCAATATCAAAGGCATAAAAAAGCCCCGGTTCTCACCGGGGCTCATTCTTACCGCTTGTCGCTAAGCCTGTAGCTGCTTAAGCCTGGACAACCGGGATGTTGGCGCTGGCTGCCGCCTCGCGGAACTCGGCGATCTGGTCGAAGCTCAGGTAGCGGTAGACGTCGGCAGACATGCTGTCGATGTCCTTGGCGTACTGCATGTACTCCTCGACGGTCGGCAGCTTGCCGATGATCGAAGCGACCGCAGCCAGCTCGGCCGAGGCCAGGTACACGTTGGTAGCATCACCCAGACGGTTCGGGAAGTTACGGGTCGAAGTGGAGACCACGGTAGAGCCGGTCTGCACACGTGCCTGGTTACCCATGCACAGCGAGCAGCCTGGCATTTCCATGCGCGCACCGGCCTTGCCGTAGATGCCGTAGTAGCCTTCTTCGGTCAGCTGGTGTGCGTCCATCTTGGTTGGCGGAGCCAGCCACAGACGGGTCGGGATACCGCCCTTGACCTTCTCCAGCAGCTTGCCGGCAGCGCGGAAGTGGCCGATGTTGGTCATGCACGAACCGATGAACACTTCGTCGATCTTCTCGCCCTGTACCGAAGACAGCAGGCGGGCGTCGTCCGGGTCGTTCGGCGCGCAGAGCACAGGCTCCTTGACGTCGGCCAGGTCGATTTCGATGATCTCGGCGTATTCGGCATCGGCGTCGGCTGCCAGCAGCTCAGGGTTGGCCAGCCAGGCTTCCATGGCTTGTGCGCGGCGCTCCAGGGTGCGTGCATCGCCGTAGCCTTCGCTGATCATCCAGCGCAGCAGGGTGATGTTCGACTGCAGGTACTCGGCAACGGCCTTTTCCGGCAGCTTGATGGTGCAGCCTGCAGCCGAACGCTCAGCCGAGGCGTCGGACAGCTCGAAGGCTTGTTCGACGGTCAGTTCGTTGAGGCCTTCGATTTCCAGGATGCGACCCGAGAAGGCGTTTTTCTTGCCTTTTTTCTCGACGGTCAGCAGGCCTTGCTGGATGGCGTAGTAAGGGATGGCATGGACCAGGTCACGCAGGGTGATGCCAGGCTGCAGCTTGCCCTTGAAGCGCACCAGGATCGACTCGGGCATGTCCAGCGGCATGACGCCGGTGGCAGCGGCGAAGGCGACCAGGCCGGAACCGGCCGGGAACGAAATACCGATCGGGAAGCGGGTGTGCGAGTCGCCACCGGTACCCACGGTGTCAGGCATCAGCATGCGGTTCAGCCAGCTGTGGATGATGCCGTCGCCTGGGCGCAGCGACACGCCGCCACGGGTGCGGATGAAGTCTGGCAGGGTGTGGTGGGTGGTCACGTCGATCGGCTTTGGATAAGCCGCGGTGTGGCAGAACGACTGCATTACCAGGTCAGCCGAGAAGCCCAGGCAGGCGAGGTCTTTGAGCTCGTCGCGGGTCATCGGGCCGGTGGTGTCCTGGGAGCCGACGGTGGTCATCTTCGGTTCGCAGTAGGCGCCTGGGCGTACACCCTGGCCTTCTGGCAGACCGCATGCACGGCCGACCATCTTCTGCGCCAGGGTGAAGCCTTTGTTGGATTCGGCAGGCTGATCAGGCTTTTTGAACAGGTCAACTGGGCCCAGGCCCAGCTCGGCGCGGGCTTTATCGGTCAAACCACGGCCAACGATCAGCGGGATACGGCCGCCAGCACGGACTTCGTCGAGCAGGACCGGGGTCTTGAGTTCGAAGTTGGTGACCAGCTCGTTGCTTTCGTGGCGGCGCACTTCACCTTTGTATGGGTACACGTCGATGACGTCGCCCATGGCCAGGTTGGTGCAGTCGAATTCGATCGGCAGGGCGCCGGCGTCTTCCATGGTGTTGTAGAAGATCGGGGCGATCTTGGTGCCGAAGCAGAAACCACCGGCGCGCTTGTTCGGCACGTATGGGATGTCGTCGCCGAAGAACCACAGCACCGAGTTGGTAGCCGATTTACGCGACGAACCCGTACCCACCACGTCGCCGACGTAGGCGACCGGGAAGCCTTTGGCGCGGACGGCTTCGATCTGCTTGAGCGGGCCAACCGAACCGGGTTGCTCAGGCTCGATGCCGTCACGGGCCATTTTCAGCATGGCCAGGGCGTGCAGCGGGATATCAGGGCGCGACCAGGCGTCCGGCGCCGGCGACAGGTCGTCGGTGTTGGTTTCGCCAGGCACCTTGAACACGGTCAGGGTGTATTTTTCGGCGATTGCCGGGCGCTTGGTGAACCACTCGCCGGCAGCCCAGGATTCCAGTACGGCTTGGGCGTGGGCGTTGCCCGACTTGGCTTTTTCGGCCACATCGTGGAAGGCATCGAACATCAGCAGGGTGTGCTTGAGCTGTTCGGCCGCGACGGCGCCCAGTTCGGCGTCATCCAGCAGCGCGACCAGCGTCTCGATGTTGTAGCCGCCCTGCATGGTACCCAGCAGCTCGGTGGCGTGCTTGCGGTCGAGCAGTGGCGAAGTGGCTTCGCCCTTGGCGATGGCAGAAAGGAAAGCGGCCTTGACGTAGGCAGCTTCGTCCACCCCTGGTGGAACGCGGTTGGTGATCAGGTCTACGAGGAAGGCTTCTTCGCCGGCCGGCGGGTTTTTCAGCAGCTCGACCAGGCCTGCGGTTTGTTCGGCGTTCAGCGGCTGGGGCACGATGCCCAGAGCGGCACGCTCTTCGATGTGTTTGCGGTAGGCTTCAAGCACAGTTATTACCCTCATCAGTGGTCCCTAAAGGGGGTCCGGGACGCTCATCCAGCATTCCTTGCACCCATGCGCAGCAACGGCTTTTTGAGCCGCAGGGCCAGGGTCGCAGAGAATCCTTACAGAAGCTGTTTTCAAAGTTTTACGCCTGTAGAACGGAAGGCTGATGAGGGGTTGGTACGGGGCAGGGTGCCTGGCCCGGACCAACGCCGTTCTACCGGATGAACTGTGCTCGTGACGCTTTGAAAACAGCTTCCAACGGACATTGTTGCCTTGAAAAGGCGGGTTGATTCTACGGTAAAAAATGCCCGATGGTAAGGCGGGGAAGATGACTTTAACGAGTGACCCTGGTTAGACAAAGGGCTAACATGGCCGCATGTTCCACCCCCAGACCGTTGTTTGCTCATGTCCAACCAGTCCATCAAGACCCCTTGTGTCGGCCTCTGCTCCACTGTCTACGGTGACCTGGTGTGCCGTGGCTGCAAGCGTTTTCACCATGAAGTGATCCATTGGAACGGCTACGACGACGAGCAGAAGCGCGCGGTGTGGCTGCGCCTGGAGCAACTGCTGGTGCAGGTGATGATGGCCAAGCTCGAAGTGTTCGACAAAGCGCTGCTGCGCCAGCAACTGGAAAACCGCTCGATCCGCTTTGTCGAGCATCAGTCGGTGTATTGCTGGGCATACCAGCTGATCGCCCGTGGGGCGCGCATGATCCGCGAACTTGAGGCCTACGGCATGGTGTTGCTGCCGGAGTTTCGCGATTGGGAGCTGCCGCAACTGCGCGATGCGATTGACCGCGAGTTCTTTTTGTTGTCCGAGGCGCACTACCAGCGCTACATCGCCCCAAGCTTTCTGCGCGACGCCATGGGTTGAGCTCACGCGGTAGGGGTGATGCCGTGAGCTGTAGGAGCGGCCTTGTGCCGCGAAGGGGCTGCGCTGCAGCCCCAAGATCTCAGCCTCATGCAGCATCGCCAAGGCTGCTACGCAGCCCGTTCGCGGCACAAGGCCGCTCCTACACGGGATCGCGTTGCTGGTTATGGCGTGGCAGCGGGCTTGCCCCGCGATGAGGCCCATGCAGGCCGGTAAATCAGTCGCCGGTGTATTCGCAACCGCTGGTGCAGGTTTCGTGAATACGCACTTTCGAAAGCTCTGGCAGCAGCGGCTTGACCTGTTCCCAGATCCACTTGGCGATCACTTCGCTGGTCGGGTTTTCAAGGCCAGGGATGTCGTTCAGGTAGTTGTGATCGAGCTGCTCGTAAAGCGGCTTGAAAATCGCCTTGATCTCGGAAAAGTCGCGGATCCAGCCGGTGTGTGGATCAAGCGGGCCAGTCAGGTGCAGGGCGACCTTGAACGAGTGGCCATGCAGGCGCCCGCATTTGTGCCCGGCAGGGACGTGCGGCAGGCGGTGGGCCGATTCGAAAGTGAATTCCTTGAAGATTTCCACGCTGTATGAACTCTGTGTGTAACGAAAATTGCGCGCAGTCTACCAGCATGCCCGCTACAAGGCTTGCAGCCGATCAGCCAACTGCCCGGTGGCAATCAGCTCCAGTAGCTCATCGCCCAGGCGCTGGCTCTCGGTGATGGCCTTGTACCAGTAGCGCTTGCGCCCGGCGGCATCGCCCATGAAACGCTTGAAATCGTTGCGGTCGGGCAACTTGCCGTAGGGTAGGGCGGCCAGATACTGCGGCGAGGGTGTGAGCAGCAGCACGTTGCGCAAACGCTCGGCGTCGCCACGGCGCCAGGGCAGGGCTTTGTCGAACCACCCCGGCACCACTTTGTCGGTGAAGTGCGGGTACAGCACGAGGTCGTCGCCTGCGTAGGGCAGGTCGAGGTGGTAGTCGAGCAGGCCGCCATCGCGGTAGGTGCCGGCGCCTGCGCCGGGTATGTCACGCACGCCTTCCATCACCATCGGGATCGAACCCGAAGCCAGCAGGGCGTGGCGCAGGTTGGCAAGGTCCAGCGCCAGGCAGCGTGAGGGGAAATCGGTCAACGGCCCCAGCGGCGGCGCTGCGCGCTGGTCGTGCAGGATAACCCGCTCGAAGTGCCGGCCCAGGTTGGCGCGGCCCAGCAGGTTGCTGGCGATCACCGAACCCAGGCCCATGCCCAGGCGCCCGCGATGGTCGTGGGCCAAATGGCCGTGGCTTTTGACCACCAGAATATTCAGCCGATAGTGCGGGTTGGCCAGAATCTGCCCGTCGCGGCCTTGCAGCAAGTCATCGAGCATGCGCTGGCAGCTCTGGCTGATCTGCCGCGCAGTGACACCTTTGGCGAAGTCCTGCTCGGTATACAGCTCGCCAAGGCGGCGGATGCCGGCAACCGGGTTGTCGAGGCAGGCACTGGCAAAGCGCCAGGAGCCGATCGAAGCACCGATCAGCGCCCGTTGGCGTGGCGCCGAGGGCAGCCATTCACCGAACAGCGCCAGGTCAAGGCCCTGGATGCCCAGCGGCTTGGGCCCGCCCGCAGCACCCGGCAATACACCCACATCGCCAGCCTGCAAGCCACGCTCGCGGATCTGGCGCATGGCGCGTTGCCCGGCCTTGAGTGTCAAGGCAGGGTATTTGATATGGATGGCGGTCATGGCGTCTCTCGTGCCGGGCAGGTGCGCATTATAGAGCAACACCTGGGGGCACGAAGGCCTGCGAGAGCGCCCAAGCCTGCGTTATCATGCACCCCGTTGTTTTCAGGTTGAATTAAGGACCCAGGGTTAATGTTGATTGCGTAGACAACTTCTAGCCCTCCCAGGAGAAACATTCATGAAAACGTTGACTGCCCTGTTCACCGCCGCTGCCCTGACCTTCGGCGCCACTGCCGCCTTCGCTCAGGACGTGCAACCCGATGAAGTGGTCAAGCTGGTGAACGCCAATACCATCAAGTCCCTCGATGAGCTCAAGGCTACCGCCGTCGCCAAGCACCCAGGCGCTTCCGTCACCGATTCGGAGCTGGAAAACGAATACGGTCGCTACATCTACAAAGTCGAGCTGCGCGATGCGCAAAATGTCGAGTGGGACGTTGACCTGGACGCCAAGACCGGTGAAGTCCTGAAGGACGCGCGAGACAACTGATGAACGCACTCCCGCGAGCGGCGCGCTACCTGGCTCTGGCCCTTACGGCTGTGTGTTCGCTGGCGGCCGCCCGCGACCTGGACCAGGATGAGGCACTGGCGCTACGGCAAAAGGGCATCATCCTGCCGCTTGAGCAACTGCTTGAAGCCGCCCTGGGGCGTTACCCCGGGGCGCGCTTGCTTGAGGCGGAGCTGGAAGAAAAGCACAAGCGCTACGAATACGAAGTCGAGCTGCTCACCCCGCAGGGTGTGGTGCGCGAGATCAAGCTCGACGCCCGCACCGGTGCGTTGCTCAAAGACGAGGAAGACGACTGAATGCGCCTGTTGCTGGTCGAAGACAATGTGCCCCTGGCCGACGAACTCACCGCCGCCCTGCAGCGCCAGGGCTATGCCCTGGACTGGTTGGCCGATGGCCGCGATGCGGTCTACCAGGGCCAGAGCGAACCCTATGACCTGATCATCCTCGACCTCGGCCTGCCTGGCATGCCGGGGTTGGAGGTGCTCGCGCAGTGGCGCGCAGCCAAGCTGGCCACCCCGGTGCTGGTGCTGACCGCCCGTGGTTCATGGGCCGAGCGCATCGAAGGGCTCAAGGCGGGCGCTGATGACTACCTGACCAAGCCATTCCACCCCGAGGAGTTGCAACTGCGCATCCAGGCCTTGCTGCGCCGTGCCAAGGGGCTGGCCAACCAGCCGCGGCTCGAAGCGGCGGGGCTGCACCTGGATGAATCGCGCCAGTGTGTCAGCCGCGAGGGTGTCGATATCCAGCTGACTGCCGCCGAGTTTCGCCTGTTGCGTTACTTCATGCTGCATCCAGGCCAGGTGCTGTCCAAGAGCCACCTGGCCGAACACCTCTACGACGGTGAGACCGAGCGTGATTCCAACGTGCTCGAAGTGCACGTCAACCATCTGCGCCGCAAGCTCGGCCGCGCGGTGATCGAAACCCGTCGTGGCCAAGGTTACGTGTATGCCGGGAGTGCTGCGTGAAGTCGATCCAGGGGCGCCTGAGCCTGGGCCTGGTGGCGGTGCTGGTGGTGGTCGGGTTGTGCGTGGCGCAGCTGACCCTGTGGCTGTTCGAGGCCGGCCTGCAGCGCTACCTGGAAAGCGGCTTGCGCAAGGAAAGCGAGAACCTGCTGGTGGCGCTGGTGCGCGGCCCCAATGGTCTGCAGCTGGATGAACGGCGTATTTCCTCGGCTTATCAACGGCCGTTTTCCGGCTACTACTTTCGCATCGACTTCGAGCAAGGCACCTGGCGCTCGCGCTCGCTGTGGGACTTGAACATGCCCAAACCGGCCAAGGCCGGGCTGGACGATGGGCACGAACTTGGCCCCGAAGGCCAGCATCTGCTGGCTTTTCGCGGTGATTACCGGCGCCTGGGTCAGGACATTTCCATCAGCGTGGCGCAGGACTATTCCCCGGTGCGCGAAGGTTTCCGGCGCATGCAGCAGGTTGGCCTGGGCATCGGCCTGGTAGCGCTGGTGCTAGTGCTGGTGCTGCAGCGCATCACCGTGACCCGCTCGCTGCGCCCGCTGGAGCGTGCACGCCTGCAGATCGCCCAGTTGCAGCAGGGCAAACGCTCGCAACTGGACGCCGAGGTGCCCAGCGAGCTGCAACCTCTGGTCGACCAGATCAACCACCTGCTGGCCCACACCGAAGACAGCCTGCGCCGCTCGCGCAATGCCTTGGGCAACCTTGGCCACGCCCTGAAGACGCCCCTGGCGGTGCTACTTAGCCTGGCGGCCAGCGAGCGCCTGCAAGGGCTGCCTGAGGTGCGCACGCAACTGCGCGAGCAACTGGAGCAGATCCAGCAGCGCCTGGCCCGCGAGCTCAACCGCGCACGCCTGGCGGGCGATGCGCTGCCTGGCGCGCAGTTCGATTGCGATGCCGAGCTGCCGGGCTTGATGTCGACACTGGGCATGATCCACGGCGAAGGGCTGCTGCTGGCTCGCGATGTGCCACCGGGCTTGCTGCTGCCGTGGGACCGTGAAGACCTGCTGGAGCTGCTGGGCAACCTGCTGGATAACGCCTGCAAGTGGGCCGACAGCGAAGTGCGTCTGGGTATTGCGCCAACCACCGAGGGCTATCAGTTATGGGTCGATGACGACGGCCCAGGCATCCCCGAGGGCCAGCGCTTGCAGGTGCTCGAGCGCGGCTCGAGGCTGGACGAGCAGGTCGATGGCCACGGCTTGGGGCTGGGTATCGTGCGCGACATCGTCGAAGCCTGGGGCGGGCGCATCGCGCTGCTTGAGAGCACTCTTGGCGGGTTGCGGGTCAGCATCGACCTGCCGCGCAAACACCATTGACTTGCAGGGCGGGCGCTATGGCCCGCCTCGATGCTGCAAAATAATTGCATCTCAAGCGCACTTTTTTGAATTAGCCGCCCCCACCGCCGCCCGGCACAATCGCCCCCACCAAACCTTGTGGTTTCCATCCCTCCATGGACGGAACTCCTTGCGTTATTGCTGCGGCAATACGGGGCCCAGGCAAGCGGTGCTGGGCTTTCTTTTTCAACTAAAAAAACACGACCCCATAAATTCGATGTCTGCCTCTCGTCCGCAAAGCCGCCTGCAGCGCTTGCTGCCGGCCCCTCTGAATAGCCCCCCAAAAGAATGGTTGCGCGCAGGCCTTGGCGCACTGCTCGGCCTGTTCCTGGCGGGTTACCTGTGTAGCCTGGCCTATGGCCCCTCGGTTGCCTTGCACTTGCTCGGCCCATTGGCCGCCTCGGCGGTGCTGGTGTTTGCCGTGCATTCAGGCCCATTGGCCCAGCCGTGGTCGGTGCTTGGCAGCTATGCCGTGGCCGGTGCCGTAGGCCTGGCTATGCGCCAGGCTCTGGGCGGCGGCCTCTGGGTGGCCGCCGCCGCGTTAGGCATCGCCCTGGTGGTGATGTGCCTGCTGCGCTGCCTGCACCCGCCCGGTGGCGGTGTAGCGGCCAGTGCGGTGCTGGCTGACCCCGGGCTGGTTGCGCTTGGCGACCATCTGCTTGAGCCCGTACTGCTCAACGCACTGGTGCTGGTGCTGGTGGCCGTGCTGTACAACCGGCTGACCGGGGTGCGCTACCCCAAAGGCGTGCCCCCGCGTAAAGACGCGCACCACACCCACGACCCGCTGCCCAACGAACGCGTGGGCTTCAGCGGTGCGGACCTGGACCAGGCCTTGGAGGACATTGGCGAGTTCGTCGACGTGACCCGCGAGGAGTTGCAGCGGATCATCCTGGCCACCGAACAGCATGCGTTGCAGCGCAGCCTGGGCGGTATCACTGCGGGTTCGCTGATGTCCCGTGATGTGCAGTCGGCCAGCCCGGACACCACCTTGGAGCAGGCGTGGAAGATGCTCTCAGGCCATCATCTGAAAACCCTGCCGGTGCTCGACAACGGCCAGCTGGCCGGCATTGTCAGCCTGAGCGACCTGGTCGGCCCGGCCATGGCGCGCGGGCGGTTCAGCTGGCGGGGCGTGTTTGGCCGAAAGCCCGTGCGGCTTGGCCAGGTGATGAGCCGGCGGGTCGTCAGCGTGACCAGCCAGCACCCATTGGAGCGCCTGTTGCCGCTGCTTTGCGAGCAGGGCCTGCACTGCCTGCCGGTGCTTGATGAGGGCCGCTTGGTGGGGGTGATTACCCAAACCGACTTGATTGCCGGCCTGAAGCGGCATTTGCTCAATGCCGCAGGGCAGGCGTCAGATAACCGGGTCCCAGCGCTGTGACCAGTCGCTCTCGCCGGCTGCGATCAGCCGGCGCAGCACGCTGAAGGCCTGCTGCAACGCCTCGCTGTCGCGCTTGCGGGCGTACACCAAGAACGTTGGGTAGGTAAATTCCGGCGCATGCGGCACGCGCTCGAACACCCCGCTTTGCAGGTAGGCCTGGACCACGCGGGTGCGGAAGTAGCCACTGCCGCCTTGGTCGAGAATGAACTGCAGGGCCAACGGCCCGAGGTTGAAACTCAGCGCCGGGCGCGAGAGGTCGGGCAGGGCGGCATCGTGCTGGCGCCGGAAGGCTTCGCCCCAGTCGATATAGACGTAAGGGGCGGGGGCATCCACCCGGCGGATGCGGATCAGTTTTTCTTCCATCAACTGCTCGACCTGCAGCCCGGGGCCGTAGGTGGGCTGGTACACCAGCGCGGCGTCCAGCAGGCCCATCTCGACCTTGCGCAGCAGCGACTCGCCATCGCTGACTTCGCTGCGGATGGCATGGCTGGGCAGTTCGCGGTGCAGCGCGCTGACCCAGTCGAGCATCATCGGGTTGCCCAGGCTCACTTCCCCGCCCACATGCAGCACTTGCTGGCAGCCTTGCGGCAATGGCAGATCGCGCCGCGCCGCTTCCCAGGTTTGCACCAACTGGTTGGCATAGATGACGAACGCCTCGCCATCGCTGGTAAGGCTGGCGCCGCTGCGGTTGCGCACGAACAGCTGGCAGCCGAGTTGTTGTTCGAGGCGTTGCACGCGAGCGGTGATGGCAGTTTGCGATACGAACAGCCGCTCTGCCGCAGCGACAAGGCTGCCGCAGCGGACGATTTCGAGGAAGGTTCGGGCCTGTTCGATGTCCATGGCGCTGCTCGGTGGGGAGGGTTGCGTATTCTAAAGCGCTTTGCACCGAAATGGGGCTCTACCGGCGGGCCTGCCAACCGTTGATTCGGGTTGTTACGCCGGTTTGGCTGTAGGAGCGGCCTTGTGCCGCGATGGGGTGCGCAGCAGCCCCCAGGATCCATGCCTTACGCAGAACCTCTGGGGCTGCTTTGCAGCCCATCGCGACACAAGGCCGCTCCTACACTTAAAGCTGCCACCAGCCCATGCAAATCTGCACAACCGTTGCGACTTAAGTCCGATGGCGGCGCGCCAACCCCGGTCCATACTCATCATTCGCCCTTCAATAACAACAAGTACCGGGTTGCGAAAACGATGACTTATCAGCACAGCTACACCCAGTCCATAGCCGACCCCGCAGCCTTCTGGAAAGCCCAGTCAGACGCCTTGGCCTGGTACCAAAAGCCCACCCAGACCCTGCAGCAAAACCTCGACGGCACCCACCGCTGGTTCGCGGACGGCCGCTTGAACACCTGCTACCTGGCCCTCGACCACCAGATCGAGCAAGGCCGCGGCGACCAGTTGGCGCTGATTTATGATTCGCCCGTCACCGCCACCCAACAGACCTACACCTATAACCAGTTGCGCGACGAAGTGGCGCGCCTGGCCGGCTTGCTCCGCAGCCTGGGCGTGGGCAAGGGCGATGGCGTGATCATCTACATGCCCATGGTCCCCCAAGCCGCCATGGCCATGCTCGCCTGTGCGCGCATCGGTGCCGTTCATTCAGTAGTGTTTGGTGGTTTCGCCGCCAACGAGCTGGCCCTGCGCATTGACGACGCCCGCCCTGCGCTGATCCTCACGGCCTCGTGCGGCCTGGAGTTCGACCGCGTCATCCACTACAAGCCCCTGGTTGACCGCGCCTTGCAACTGGCCCGCCATCAACCTCGCCACGTCCTCGTGCTGCAGCGCCAGCAGGCCCACGCCGAGTTGTCGCCGCAGCGCGACCTCGACTGGCAGCAGGCGCTGGCCACCGCCCAGCCTGTGGCCCCGGTGGAGCTGGCGGCAGGCGACCCGCTGTACATCATTTAGGGGTAGCTGTTAACTGTTAGCTTATAAATAGTTCCACAATTTCAGGTGCTTACAGCTCCTAACAGTTTTTTCAGATTCGGGGCTGTTCGACGAACGGTCGTTATTGGAGAGCAGTCGTTAGGAAGCCAATTCACCGCGTCCCATGCATCGTTGTTCCTACCACCCTCGCCATCAGCAAGCTTAAGGTCGTTACCTAAATCCCGGCTTGGTTTCGGTGATCGCTAATGCTTCAGGGATGGCATGGCGAGTTAGTCGACGATTCCCGGGGGGAGTGCGGGTGAGGAGCTAGCAGTCGAGGGGCTAGGCATGATGTTCTGACGGAACACCGGATGAGCCCCTTCGAGCCCCCCAGCCTTCAAAGCCCTGCATTACTACAAGCCAAGATCCCTCCCGAAGATAATCTCGGCCAACTGTGGAGGGGCAGTTCCGTCATCAATCCACCATTGAAGCGCAGCCAGAAGAAAAGCTTCCCATACCGATTCAGGGATCCGAACCACTCTGCGCAAATTCCAATTTCCGAATACTGTACTACCGCGCTTTAGTGAACGTCGCAGCAAACGCATGATAAGACGTTCTATTACTGTGCGCCCTTGATGGTCGGAAAGTTGGGTCGAGGGGGTTGGACGATAAATATAATCCGGCGCAGATGCGCAGTTTTTGATTTCATCAGAGATGACGACTGGGGTTTTCAGGGATACAGCCGCATGAAGAATTGACCTGGTGGCTTGCAGATCGAACCGGAGCGACGGATCTGTTAGATGCTTTACGATTGGAGAGGGCTCTGTGTAATAGGACGCCATCTGAGAGTTTATGCAATGAGAAAAGTTAGGGTGCCCCGTCCATATGTGCACGAGCTGCACTCCCGGATTTAAACATGCGCCTATGACTTGTCGCGCTTGCGTAAGGATTTTTCTGTTTGACATGATCAGCTCTTCTCAGTGTTCGAAAAATTGCGAATGTCAAAATGGTATGAGACGGTTAATGACGATCCACTGCCTATAAATGCTAATGCTCAGAAATTTCGACTGTGCTGAAGCATCGAGGTGGTGCAGCCTGAAAGATTCCGAGCCAACCTCAATTCGCTGAATACCTGGCCTCCTAGATTGTCAGGAATCCGTTGCGAACAAAGAATTTTGAAATCAAATCTCTGATGACCTCACGATTCTCAAACGCCTGCTTGATCGAGTACCCTGCCTTCATTATCTGATCAACGGCCTGATATTCCACCTGACTTACGAAGGCCTTAGTTCTTTCCTTGTCAAGACGCAGCTCCGGTAGTGGCTTCCCAGAATTCTCGTACACGAGCCCTTGCATAATGCCGCAAATGCAATTTCCAAATCCTTGGGCGTAAAAGTGGGGTGTGGTTTTCAGATGCTTCGCTAGCAGTTCACTGAAGTAGCTTATGTCCGCCTCACCAAGCAAGGCGCGAAGCTGCCCAAAATCAACGTGGATGCCAATGCTGGGATCTTGGCATTCAAACATTGACTGGTACTCTTCAATCGTCTCCTTGGAGGGTGAAAGCGCTAAATATGCTTCGTTACACCCTGCTAGCGGCTCATGAAAGATCTGATCGGTGGCCTTACCCGCCTCGTCAAGGGATGGGAAAAGAGCCGCAGCGATCGCTCGGACGAAATGCCAGGCCTCGTTGTCTTCCAGATTTATCTCGACGCTCAAGAAGCCCCGGAAAGCCTTCAGATCTTTCCAGCTCGTGAAGGCTGTGATGGGCTCTTTGGTGATCGAGAGGAAGGCATTGAAGGCATACAGGCTTCCCCATATATCCACTTGGGCACAGGCGGCATCGACCTTATGCTTGACGGCCTCTTCATTCAGCACGCCTAAGCGACGAAGAGTGCCCCTGTCATGAAGCTTGATTTGCGTGAGAGTGATCATTCTGAGTGGTACCTCGTGTTCACGTTGAGGTGGGCTAGATGTCCGTGGATGAACTCAGGGTAGCATGGGTTTTTGATTGTGCTTCCTGTGGAAAAGTTAAGGCGGGAGGTGCGGTTTTCAATATATTATTAAGTCGTCGATCGTAACTTTGGCTGGTTGGATATTTCTGTGTGATGTTGAGCGAATATATAGCTGTATAAGAAAGGTGGTTTAAAGTTTATTTGGAGCCTATGTGGCGAATGGTAAGGCGCCAGTAGGGGCGTATCTTGCTAGTAGAGCTTATTAGGCTAGTAAATTGCCATGGGCAGCTTTGGGGGTAACTAAAGTTTTCCAGCAGGCGGGTCGAATTTCAAAGGAAAAATTATGTTGGCAGCACTTGCGGCGGAGACAATATTTTGTACCAACTTGCCGCTCGGAAGGCACTTGCTGACTCCTTGCAAACGCCATCCTCGCCTCCCATTTTGAACGCTCAAAAGCCCGTCTCTCTGGCTGTTGCTGAATTCGAGAGCCTACATCTCACCAACTGCCGAAGCCGTGCAGCGGATACAGCTGCTGACTACAAGCTAAGCCGACCTGAGCGTCGAACCATGGAGGATTTGAGGTCTGACGACCTTATTTTGGACTGGAAGCTTCAGCGGGGTGAGTCCGGTGATGTGCTCGATCCGGATGGGAAGACGATTTTCAAACCAGGCACTATGCAAACCTTCGAAAGTGCTCAGGATGCTTTGACTATGGTGGCGTTCTCGCTTGTTTGTCGTGGGGGGCGGGAGGGGGGCGCCCCCCATCGCTTCCAATCGATCTTGCCATTAGCACCGGGGTCAACCCAATGACCCATTCATGGATTCAACTGAACGTGTACTGGGCTGTCCCCTGGCTGGCCTCGGGCGGGAGCTTCTACAAAGCTATCAGCTCCAGCTGTGGAGCAATATGGGTTTTCCAATGGGGCAGTAGCGGTAAGCACACCAAGTGATACATAAGCCAGCTCGCATAGATGCTGGAATGCAGGTAGCAATTGCCTGACGCTAGCTTCCCGTGCGCCAATTCGTGGCGCAAGCATGGGCCGCCTTTGAGGTTGAACAGGAGATCGATCTGGTAGATCAGGTCGACGCCAAAAATCGACTCCAGTTCATCTCGCCGTTTCGTGAACAGCCCGCTGATAGACCTGTCTTCTTGCAGCATCTCCTCATCCAACTTCGACGTCTCGATTCCTGCGTCGCTTAGCACGTGGCGTAGCGAGTTTTCCAGCTGAGGGAAGAGCAGATGACAGGCTGACATCATGTCGCCCTGAAGGAAGCGAGCAAGGCCCAAGGCATAGATGTTTTCGAACCCAGGGGGCACAAACGGGCTCGCAGTCGCTAGCACCATCAGATGTCGGTCATCGACAGGAAACTTGCCCAGCAGCGTTTGCGCAGCGGGTTTGATCAGACTCTCGACCTGCATCTGATAATGGATATCCAGATATCGCAGGCTTTCGTGATCATACCATTCTGGCGGCGGTGTCTCATTGAGATTGATGTACGGTGCTTGGGTTATAACCCGGCCCAACGCGTCAGTGTAGATCCGCCCATTCAGCAGATCGGTCAGGAGTGAATCACTCCGATCACCGATGATCTCGGTGTGTAATGCAATTTTCTGTGGTACCTGGCAGATCTGAGCAAGCCTGTAAAAGAAATCAGGGAGCGTCAAACGTCTGAAAAAGTCGATCGTCCCTTGGCGCTCCTCGTCCAATTCCATCGGAATTTGGAATACCGATAGCTCATGGGCTGCCTGCGCCTGCAGTTCCAGCAACTCGGCTTTCAGGGCCGCCAACTCTTTCTGCATTCCAGGTATTGAGCGAAGCTGTTGTATGGCATCCCTCGTCCAACTTGCCTTGGACAGATCGCTGTCTACCCCTTCGCGCATCTTGAGAATCTGCTCTACAGATTTTAGCTTGCAGCGCTTGTAGGCCTCTTGATCATTCGACCGTCGATGGGCGAAGGCCGCCAGCTCCCAAACCATCTTCACGGCCATTGCGTAATGGTTAGCCTCAGCCTTGTTCGCTGATTGCTCAGCGTCGTGCGCGACCTGCGTCCAGTCGATGATTTTGAACGCTTGGCCTAGGCGTGCAAGGCGGTCAAACGACGGATAGCACCGAAGTACCTCGGCTTGGAGGTACAACCGCTTCCACATGGCGATTGCAATGTCTGGGGGGGTATTTCGCTTGCCAGTGTTCGACACGATTTGAAAGACCCGCTCAATCAGATCAATGATCTTCGAGGAAAGGCCAGAAGGAGGCTCGTAGCGGTATGAGAGTTTGTCGTCGAGATAGAATTCGATCGCCTGGCAGTACGACTCGATTGCCACGCCGGCACTCTGATGTAGGTTTCTATGGTTGTACCAGGCCACATCCGCCACACGAGCCCGTAGCAGCGGGTGATCGATATCGCTGCAGATGGCCGCGAGCACTTGGCTCTGCTCGCCCGCGATGTCTGATGGGATAGGGGTACGCATTCCATCCCTGACTAGCCGTGGCCCGAACGCATCCTGGCGATCAACCGAGAAATGGTAGGAGCAGACAACCATCAAGACCCTGTATGCGCGATGCGCCCCAAGATTGCCTTCGGCAAGAGCCTTCCGGGAGAGGGCGCTGAACTGCGAGTCGATCGAGTAGAACTCTAGCGTGTCGAGGGTTTCCAGCAGGCTGCCGATTTTAGTCTGAGAGAAGTCCTCAGCTGTGGCCAGCTTCAGTTGGGAGTCCTGTATCTCGCCACCCTCCGATGGGCTCAGTTCTTTACCTGGTTCACCCGAAGTGGATCTTGAGCCCTGTGGGATATTTGAGTTCATTGCTCATCCTTAAGGTCACTGTTTCGAGTCGATGGATCAAGCACTGGGCGGTCGCGGCCTCGTCAGGCTGGCCTGTAAAGCCGACCTGAGAGCGTTTACGGGTAATCCTGCATGGTAGATCACCACGGTTACCCAACCACAATCAGGGTATGAAGGGCAGCTACACCGCAGGGCTATGGGTCATGACGCCTGTACGCTGGGCTTCACGACTTCTTCATGCGATTACTGACGGTTTGCCGAGAAATCCCCAGCTGTCTCGCAACCTCGGCCTGGCTATAGCCTAGATCGACGAGCTCCTTGATTTGCTCTCTCAACTCAAGGGACGCCGCGACGATTGGGTGTGGCTTTTTCGACGGGAGGGCCGGTATCTCACTGCAGAGCAAGCCTGTGGACTCAAGATCTTTTGCAAGGTGATCCAAAATCTGTTGTGGCGTCTGTCCACGCTCTGCAGCGTAAGCGAGCGTCAACAAGGTCAATGGATCCACCCCCAGTGCTTTCGCGATGTCTTGACTAACGTCTAGCGTCACAGATCGAGCACCCGCTTCGAGACGACTGATGTAGCTAGGGTCGACGGCCTCTGCCAAATCCTGCTGCGATGACTCGCGGCGGGTACGGAGCAATTGCAAGGCTGCGGCAAAGGCTGTGCGAAGCGACATGGGCGTTTCCGGCAAACGCAACGATATGCTGAATTTGCCTTGTCATATGCAAATGACTATAGTCAGCGGTATTGGCATTGAGGCGCTCTTCGCGACCGAGCCCCTCTGCCAAGCGGGTTCTATCAATATACGCTTAAACCGAATTTCAGCTCCGGCGTGCAACGTATCGGGTCTCGACCCAGTAGGCGCATTCCAGCGGCCAGGCCAAAATCACCAGCCCATGAAAGTACTGATTTACTCCGACCTCCACATCGAGTTCAAGCCTTTTGACCCCCCTGATGTCGAGGCAGACCTAGTCGTGCTCGCCGGCGATATTGGCATCCAGGCAAAAGGGGTTTTGTGGGCAAATCAGGCTTTCCAATGCCAAGTGATCTACTGCGCTGGAAATCATGAGCACTACAAAGGCCACCTCGACAGGACGGTCGAGAAGATGCGAGCTGCAGCAGCCCCGCACGTCCATATACTGGAAAACGAGTCGATGACGATCGGAGGCGTGAGGTTCTTGGCAGCTACCGCGTGGACGGATTTTTCGAGCACGGGAGATGTGGCTGCGGCATCCAGGACATGCGTCCGCGGGATGAATGATTTTCGGATGATCCGTGCGGACGCGAATTATCGTCGTTTACGGCCAGGAGATTTGGTTTTCAAGAATCTGACTACCAGGGCGTTCCTTAGCCATGAACTGAGCCAGCAATTCGACGGAAAGACATTCGTGATAACCCACCATTCACCGCTGCCTGACGTTTCAGGCGATGAGGAGGGTGGGCATATCAGTGCGGCTTACTACAACCGCTGGCATGGCTTAGTCGAGCAGGCTGACTTCTGGGCGTTTGGTCACACTCATCATTCAGTAGATACGATGCTGGGCGGATGTCGCTTGCTCTCGAATCAGCGCGGATATCCTGGCGAAAATTGCGGGTTTGACCCCGAAAAGATTATTGAGATTGAGTGAGGAATGCTGAACGTGAGTGCTTGTGAATCGATCGAACTTCCAATGGAAGTCGTCAAGGCAGCCCGAATTGGTTGGGGGGTTACGATTGACGCGTACCTGGTGGATTCGGCGCGGGTAGGTGGTCGTCTCACGGGCTTGGTCTACTGCGATCTCTCAGGTGTGAGTGCCGACGGCATGACAGTAGTGACCCCGCCAGTTCGCGATGTTCGCCAAGTCAATGGCTACACGCTGGTACGCAGCGTGACGGGCCGAGATCATTACGTGATTGTCTCAAAGTTATTGGAGCGCGCGATAGGAGAATCCTGAGGATGCTTACCGAGCCGTAGGAAAACTCTAGCTGTCCAGTCGTCGGCGACATTTAAGGCAATGGCGATTTTGAATCAGTAACTCCATTTGGTGAGCGCCCGAGCCTGCTCATCGGGTTGCTCAGTCTCTGCTTAGCAAATACTAATAGTGCATCCAGCACTAAGGGAAGTTATGTCTGATCTCAAGAAAATGCAACTTACTATCAAGAATTACAATCATCAAAGTAGTGGCGATCTTGATGCCTTGTATGGTCAAGTTCGGTGCGAGGATAGTGAGGGAAAAACCTTTCATTTCAAGGAGGTCGTCATGCTTGATTATCTCAAGAGGCACGGTGCTCTGATGACTGATAGTCCAAGGATTTGGTATTACAAGCACTTGAACAAAAAATCGATTGTTCTCGTGGCTTTCGAAAAAAGTAACGGGAAAGTCGAATATGATTTGGATCATTTGAAGCTTGTTGCTAGGTCTAGTATTATGAAAGGGATTGTATTTTCATTGGCGGCAATTCCAGCGGGTCTAACCATTGCAACTGCGACGTACGGTCTCGGCTTGCTGTTCATTCCGGTCGGTTTCTACTACGGGTATCGTAGTCTCTTCAAAATTCCGGGGATGCTGCGTCGCAAACGGCTGGTAAGCGAGCTAGAAGCTCATGGAGTTGTTGTACGATAGCTTTACTGCGCAAGGCTGGCTAAAATTTCATAGGGTTCTACGTACCGAAGAGGATGCAAAATGATAGCGGCGGTAGTCTTTGACCTGTTCGGTACGCTCGTCGAAATTCAAAATCGTCAGAATCCCTATCGAAGGCTCCTTCTTATAGGAAATCAGCAGGGGCGAGCGGCGTCTCCGAACGATCTGCGCTTCATCATGGCCCTCAACGGTGGGCTGAGAGAGGCAGCTGAGGCATTGGAGATTTGGCTTTCCTCTCACCAATTGATCGAGCTTCAAGACTTGCTTGATCTTGAATTCGACTCAATCAAGCCTTTTACTGACGCAGTCCCTGCTCTTGAACTATTGCGAAAGCATGAGATAAAGGTTGCTGTGTGTTCAAATTTGGCCGGGCCTTATTGTTCTATTGCCAGGCGCTTGTTTCCAGAGCTTGATGGATATGCGTTGAGTGCTGAATTAGGCCTGCTTAAACCAGATTACGAAATGTACCAAAGCGTCTGCGAGATGCTAGGCGTTCGGCCTAATGAGCTATCAAGAACTAATCCTGATCGGGTCTTAATGATTGGGGATTCCAAGCGGTGTGACGAATCCGGCCCGCGATCTTTCGGGATTTCAGGGCATCACTTGGATCGCTCGGGGGGAGGGCGGTTCCAGGATTTGCTCTCTTTTGCGAATTCCATTGTTGCAGAGGGTAGTGAGTTCTGTTCTCGGACTTAGTCAATTATTAAAAGTCAACAGATACCAGGCTAAAGCAACCTCGGCGGCATGGACAGCTTAAAGGATGCTTGTCGTAGAGAGCGCCGATTGATGACTATTGATCGCACCAGCCTATCTTGCTTAACCCAGTAAATCGGTACTGGTCATTCGTTTCTTGATAGATCCCAACTCGAGAAACTCGGCCAGCCTCTGCTCGCTCCACCCAATCCTCAACCAAAAACTCCCGTCACGGCTGGTTAGTTTAGTGGCTAGGGGTATTGGATTCGCTATCAGGATCATGTCATATA
This sequence comes from Pseudomonas sp. SWRI51, assembly GCF_014268825.1. Taxonomy (NCBI): domain Bacteria; kingdom Pseudomonadati; phylum Pseudomonadota; class Gammaproteobacteria; order Pseudomonadales; family Pseudomonadaceae; genus Pseudomonas; species Pseudomonas sp. SWRI51. Next base: position 19,901 of record NZ_JABWRG010000004.1, read on the forward strand.
GCTACCAGTCTTCAGGGATGGGCTATGCGTCGGCAGAAGCGGCCAGACAGGCATCCCTGTATCGCAATGAGTAACAGGGAGCGTCGCCGTGCATCTATCCGTCCTAAAGCTCGAAAATTTCCGTCAGTTTGGTCAGGCTTCCCATGGCTTAGAAATCTGTTTTAACCCTGGCGTTACCGCGCTGGTTGGGGAGAACGATGCGGGCAAGACAGCCGTCATTGATGCGATCCGCTATGTGCTGCAGACGCGTGACGCCGAGTACCTGAAGCTGCAGCTTGAAGATTTTTATATCGATGACAGCGGTGCCCAGGCCAATACCATCACCCTGAGGTGCACATTAGACGGTCTGAGCAAGGCGGAGCTGGGAGCGTTTGCGGAATACGTTACCTACAAAAACAACGTAGGTCGCCTACATATTCACTGGTCGGCCACCCGCATCCAAGGCTCAAAGCTTACTCGGAGATGGGTGGATATTTCTGTCCGGTCAGGAGAGAACGGTGAGGGGCCTTCGCTGGATGCTGGGGCGCGTCTGTTACTCGCGGCTGCGTACTTGAAGCCGCTGCGTGATGCCGAGCGCGAAATGTCGTCTGGTCGCAATTCTCGGTTGTCGCAGGTCTTGAGCAGTTTCCCAAGCATCGATCTCGGAAATGCGTTCGACATCGCAACTCTGCCTTCCAGTCCGCTTGATGCGGAAGCGCTGAGCATCGCGGGCATGGGTGACTACATGCGGTATCTTGTGAATAAACACAGCGCTATTGTCAGTGCTGAGAATGCCATCAACCATAACTATCTGGCCCCGCTTTCTCTGGCCGGCCAACCGCTATCGAGCCGTATCAGCTTCGGAGAGGGTGGTACCGAAGAGGCCAGGCTCAAACAGATTTTGGAACGCTTGGAACTCGGCTTGCTTGATCACGCATCCGGTGAGTCTCGGGGTGTGTATGGCTTGGGCTCGAACAACGTACTTTTCATGGCCTGCGAGCTGCTTCTGCTTGGTAAGGAGCCCGATGGCCTGCCGCTGTTGTTGGTGGAAGAGCCAGAGGCTCACCTGCACCCGCAGCGGCAACTGCAGCTCATGGAGTTTCTTGAGAAGGCCGCGAAACCTGGAGATGGGTTCAGGCCGGTGCAAGTGATCCTGACAACCCATAGCCCGAATTTGAGTTCGAAGATTCCGATCCAGAACCTTGTACTCATGCATCGAGGGCATGCGTTCTCTCTGGCTGAAGATCAGACATGCCTAGGTGCCGATGACTATCGATTCCTGAGTCGCTTCCTGGATGTCACTAAAGCAGGCTTGTTCTTCGCCAAAGGGCTGTTGGTAGTGGAGGGCGATGCAGAAGCGATCCTGCTGCCGGCGCTTGCTCGCAGGCTTGGGAGAGATCTGACCAAGCATGGTGTGTCGGTAATCAATGTGGGCGGAGTAGGGCTGCGCCGTTACTCCAAGATTATGCAACGTCGTGACACGAGCAAGGGCGAGATTTCCATTCCCACGGCGTGCATTACCGATATGGATGTGATGCCTGATTGCGCCCCTGAAATTCTCGGTTTGGTGGATGGGCCAACGGATCCCAAATGGAAAAGCACTACCCGACGCTGGAAAGCTGCGTGTGATTTCGGAACGACTGCCGCAGAGCAAGAAGCTGGAATGGCTGAGCATCGCAAGAAGCGCATGGCAAGCGATGGGCAGTGCGTCCGAACATTCGTAGCTGACAACTGGACGCTCGAATATGACTTGGCTTTCTCCGGTCTTGCACGGGAGGTACACGCGGCAGCGTACCTTGCACTCAACGAGGAAAAGGTTGATCAGAAGACGGTCACGAGAGCAACGCTTCTGGATGAGGCTGAAGCCGCTTTCAAGCTGATTGAAACTACCTACGCAACCAAAGAAGCTCGGTGTTCTGCAGTCTACAAACTTGTAAAAAAAGCCTCCAAGACCATCACCGTCCAGCACCTGATCGACCTGATTGAGGAGCGTTTTAAGGTCAAAACGCTGGACGTAGCCGGCTTGCGTGGCTCTCTCTCCAAGTCTGTTATTCAGGCGATTGAATACGCCACCAGTGGCGCAGCAGTGCCTGCGACAGGAGCCACGATTGGGTCGCTCGTGGCAGGAAAAGTAGCCGACTCCTCTTCGTCAGCTCCTATTGGGGAGAGTGAGGAATGAATCTGATCCAGGTCATCGATCCGATTACTGATGAAGATATTGAGTGGGTCACCAAGCTCATGAAGCTGGAGGCTCTGGACGAGCCCCGTCGCGATTTCCTCAAGTCAATGAACACTCTGGATGTTGCGGCATGCCCTGGCTCAGGCAAGACCACGTTGGTGGTGGCCAAGCTGGCGATTCTCGCGCGCCATTGGAAAAGTCGAACTCAGGGGATATGCGTGCTTTCGCATACCAATGCGGCACGAGAGGAAATTGAGCATCGTCTTGGTGGAACGGAGATCGGGCACCGCCTCCTTCGCTACCCGCATTACATCGATACCATCCATGGTTTTACCGGGCGATTCCTTGCTTCCCCATGGCTGCGCTCGAAAGGCATTCCCCTCACTGCTTTTGACGATGAACTTACTCATGCAGCCCGTCGGAAAGCTTTGAAGCGCTGGGAGTACGCGGGCATGAAGAAAACCTTCGAATCCTCGTTCTTGAAGGTCGAAGATTTGCGCTTGCGGACTGTCGATTTCGACAACCCGCTAACCGGGTGGAGCTTTAAATTTGGGGCGCACACGGACACGTACAAGAATGCCTGCAAAGCGATGACTCAGGCAGCGAAGACAGGGCATTTTTGCTTCGATGAAGTGTTCGTTCTGGCTAATGCTCTGCTGGTTGAGGAGCCTGAGGTGGCGAGCAATTTGCGAGCGCGCTTCCCCTGGGTTCTGGTCGATGAGATGCAAGATACGCGTCACGAGCAAGCCGACATTTTGAGCAAGGTTTTTCCGCGTCAGAATCCAGGTGTTTGTGTCATCAGGGTAGGGGATCCCAATCAGGAAATTTTTGAGGAAAAGGTGGAGCTTCCGGAGCCGTTTCCTGACCAGGCGAGTTCGATGGAAATCTCCAGTAGTTTCCGGTTCAACCAGTCGATCGCGTCGATCGCCAACCCCTTTGCCTACCTGCCGATCACTGGCGGCCTGATAGGGTTGCGGGAGGGTGGTGCTAGCCAGTCAGCTCCCAATACCATCATCGTCTTCCCTGATGACGATGTCGGGAATGTCTTGGATACCTATGGGCGGCTTTTGATACGGCATCTACCCGCAGATCTGCGTAATTCAGGTGTCTACGCACTTGGGGCTGTACATCGTCTGGAAAATTTCCAGCCCAAACAGTATCCCAAAGCGGTAGAGCATTACTGGGCGCCGTATCAGTCAGAGGTGAACAAACCCTCGTTCAAACCGCGTACGTTTGCAGAGGGTGTACACATCGCCCGGCGTTATGTTACTCGGGATGCTACTGCGGCCTTAGGTGTGGAGCTGATAGCGTCCTGCCTGTTGGCCTTGGTGCGTCTTGCATTTCCCAGTGACACGATTGCGACAAGGTCTCGCAGCCATCAAGGCGTGGAGCAACATCTCGCCGGTCGGCCAGGTGTGGTCGCTGCTTATCGTAAATGGCTCGAACGGTTGCTGTTCAGTCAGGGGGAAATCACCCAGACGGATTGGGATGCGACGGTTGCTTCGGGCTTGCTGGATCTTGCGGCGGAGTTGGTCTCCTCAGACCAACTGCTGGCATCGACCGATGCTGATTCCTACCTTGAGTGGGCAGCTGCGCCGCTTGTGGAAGATCCTGGCGAAAATGGTAGTGCTCTGCTCAATACGTACAAGTTTGAAGGCGAGTCTGAAAGTGTCAACATTCGACTGTCTTCGATCCACTCCGAGAAGGGTAAAACCCACTCTGCGACGCTGATCCTAGAGACGTTTAACCGAACTCATTTCGTCAAAAAACTCATGCCATGGCTCGAAGGTAAAGCGTCTGCTGCGAAGCGTCCTAATGAAGGCGCAAAGAAGAGCATGATGCTCATGTACGTAGGGATGACTAGGCCGTCGCATATGCTGTGCCTAGCCGTGCGTAAGAGTTCGTTAGGTGAAGGAAAAGCTGAGACGAAGAGGCGGGCGGCGCTAGAGAAGGCCGGCTGGTCAATTTTGGACATTTGATACGAGCACGCTTTTATCAACGATTCAATCACTGAAGGATGAAGTCAATGGCATCAGATCGGAAGAAAGCCAAGCGGGCCAAACGTGCCAAACTCAAGGCAAAGGAAGCCCGGGGCGCGCGACATGTGATGAGCGATGACAACTCAGAATCACTGGATTCTATAGCGCAGAGCATGATGAGCATGCTGGTGAAGTTGGGCGAAGCTGAAGAGACCAGTATGGTTGAAATGCTGAAGACCCTGATAATAGAGACCGGTAGGGGAGAGATACCTTATCTGGACGATGAAATTGACTCTCAGATCATCATCTTGAAGGTCTATGGTAGAAGCACTGAAGGGCGGACGGAGGATTGGATGGAGCAACCTATTTTCTTGGCAGCTTATGCAGAAGCTGCAAGATGGGTAGGGCGTCCGGAGCTAATCGAAGCTTGGCAAGATGCTTTTGTGTTAGAGGACTGATGATCTGGCTGACCCAGTGTGGAGTTGGCTGGCAGTCTAGTTGGCTCGGCCTAGGTATGAAGGAATGCCGCAGCCTTGCATGTTTTTAAGGCCAGGTGCGGCAGATTAGGGCGAAGTAGCTCTGATCAAGCTTCGAGGAGCAAGCCTTCGGGGTAAATGCCTTCCCACCAGTTGATCAGCTTCTTTTCTTTTGTTGCCAGCGCACCTTCTTGGAGCCCTACTATCAGAATACCGGCATCTAGAACATCATGCCTGATACGCTCTTTCAGTTTCGACTCGGTGCTTAAATCGATTCCTTGGGGGTAGCGAACCCAGTAATCAAGCGCAAATAAGATATTGACTTGAAGCCAGCGATAGCTGATCCAAGTGTGATCGATGGTGCTACTAGACTCTGGGAGAGGGAGAATTTCGTTTAATTTCTGCTTTAAGAAAGTGCTGTCGGTGAATGTTTTTATTTGCAGTGAGTTTCGCTGGATCTCTCTGTCTTTTGGTGCTGTTTCGCGTGTCTCCGGGAATATATATCCAATGTTTTCAGTCATCCAGACAAGCCTTTCCACATCCTCATCGACCTGACTTTTTCTGCTTTCCCGTTGGGTTGTGAGCTCATCTGGAAGCACGTATCCGGGATTTTGGTAGTCTTTGGTGGGAGCGTGATCAATGTTTCGAATGTGCTGGCTCGGTAATCCACAACTACGTAAGTTTTCCTTTTCGTAACGAAGTAGTGAGCCAAGATTTTTGGATAGCTCAAACGGCCTCGCGGTTGACGGAAATTTCATAAAAAATTTTGCTCTGTCAGCAGGGTGGGCTTTCACCATCTCGTAGAGCATTTCTTCCGGCATGAGAAGACCATATAGTTCTCCCAGCGATTCAATTCGAGATTTTGGTGCGCCTTGCAGAAAGGATTTATCAAGTACAACAAATTTTTTCATTAATTGCCTCCATGCTTACGGCTATTGCCCATGAGGTAGAGAGTGCATTATTTTCAGAGACGATGTGTGGATTCGGTCATCCAGCTTCGCGGCCAAGCTGTGCTTGACTTGTTTTGGTTTTTAGGTTCTTGGTGTTGTTTGGATCCACGCTCCCTGCTATGCTTTCTGAAATAATAATAAAAATAAGGGTTTCAGTATGTCCGCTCCTGAATTTCGCATTGAAATGGTTCCCTCTGCAGGCGGCTTTGAGGTGATATTTGAACATGTCATTCAGAGTGTCGACTCTGAGGATCTGTCCACCTTCCAAGCCTTGGGCTTGTTATATCACATGCTCGATAAGGTTGGTCAGTTTGGGGTGGGAGCGACACAGCACGCTGAGAGAGCATTCAAATCAATACTGTTGAAGGAAGGATGGGGCGAGCGGGTCGTAAATAGCCTCCTGTTGGCGGTGGGCTGGCAGAATCGCATGTACCTGGCTTGGTCTGCAGTGGGGCGAGAAGGGCGAGACGCTGCACGCAATCTAAACTATGAAATCTATCAAAATTACTGGCCTAATTTAGATTTCTGTCATGCAGGCTGGGATGCAGAGGTTAGCGATTGGTTGGAAAATCACACTATCTGAAAGGCTTTGAGTCGAATTCAATGATGGATGGTAGTCTCATGGCCATCGTTGACTCACCTCCCAGCCTGGTGTAGATGGTCTAACGAGGGGCTGCCATTCGCAATAATTCGAGATGCTAGGCTCATCGGGCGAGCCTGTCGACAATACTGCGACTGAGGGTGGACGCTTGCTTTGAGTAAAGGTATGAGGCCTGGATAGCTCATTATATCCACTCATACTGCTGATCAGAATATCGGTCGCGGATGCCGTTCGGCAGACAAGCCTGAGAGGTAACGAAGTTCTGTCGAGTTCCCGTTTTCCGAGAGCTTGAGCTCTCGTATCGCCGCGCGTGATGGCAGACGTTACTCGTGCCTTGAGGTGCTGAACGAGGTGGATCGTACTGGGGAGGGAGAATCAAGTTCACAACGAGCTGTGGCCCTGTTTTCATAATGGCTACCCATGCTCCACGATGCTCCATCTAGGGCATTGGGCACCCAGGGATGCCCATACCTTCAGTGTTACGAGGACTCTAACAGTAGGCAGCTAGGATCAGAATCGAGACTGAATTTTTAGTCCTACGATCACCGCGTCTTCAACTTCACTAACCCCTCCAGGATGCCTTACATACTGGATATTTGGCCTGATCATCAGCCATTTCGTGGCCTGTATTCCGTAGAAGGTCTCAGCGCTGTATTCCTTTCCTAGCACCGGTATGAAATCGGGATCATCAAAATTGGTGATGCCAGACATGGCGCTCAGCATCTGCTGACGCTTTTTGAACTGCGGGCTGACTTCCACTCGACCAACAGCCACTCCCAGTTGATCGGTCGGACGGCTGTCAAACGGGCCGAGCACAGTCATACCGATATTCAGTGAGCTACGGATGTAGCTTGTGTCCTTCTCGTTGAAGTGGGCTTGAGTGAATAGCTCAAGAGGGCGGTTTGGATCTTCATTGATAAGCGCGACTTGCTGGCGGAGCACCGTCAAGAATCCTTGGCTCGTGCTGTGCCGCTTATACCCCCCATCTGGAGTTAGCGGCTGGGGCTGAAGCGGCAGATTGACCGGCAGCACTCCCGGCTTTATCACGCGGTAATGGAGCAGTTGCCTGAGCAAGCTCAAAGGGCTGCGAAGGAGCACATCACCAGTATCCGCGACAACCTGCGAGAAATTGAGCAGGAAGAGCAGCGGCTGGTTAGGGCTACCATGAGGCTTGAAGGGTGGAGCTGAGGCACTGATAGGCCCGCAGCCCTGGTACCGCCAGGTGTGGGCAACTCGCACTGGAGGCAAGCGCTGCTAACGCATCGCAGTCGAGCTGAGCGATGATTGCTATGCCATTTAAAACTGGGGGCGCACATGGATTACCGATCTGCAATGTTGATTGAGGCCGAGAGAGTGTTTGGCGACAAAGAAAAGTCTGCCGCATGGATGTCTATGCCGCGTGCTGCGTTCGGAAATAGGTCTGCCCTTGAGCTTTCTAGCGACCGCGAGGGCTACAAGGAGGTGTTGGAAGAACTGATGCGTATCGAGCACGGATTTGCCAGCTGAGAGTACCTTCGATTTTTGGTGAGGGGGGTATCAACCTCACCCCATCTGTATTCAGTTGCTTCGTAGGTAGGAGCTAAATAGCCGGGACAGGCTCAGACAAATTTACCTATTCGCGCCGCTTTTTGTTTATTCACGCCGTTTTTTCACCCCCCCCTCTTGAAAATTTTTAAGCGAGACGGAGTTCTTATATTTGAGAGCAAAAAGATTTTCTACGGTGCCGGCGCCACCGATGATGCTTGGATAAGACACGGTGTGATGGCCGATCTTTTCGCTTTTGATCTGAGCGCTTTTCAGGCCTCAATTGCCTTGCCGATAGGCGAGGCGAGGGCCGGTAGGGGAGATCGTCTTTTTGGCCGTAAGGCCGCTGCTTTTGCTTTTGACTTCAAAAAACAAACTGAACCCAATTTTTTTGAGCGGAGTAGCTCCGTCTCAAAATGCACCCATGTCAGACAACCTACGGCGACGCTGGAGTTGCGCCGCCGTATTTTCCCTAGTGCATACGGGTGCCCTTGCCTCTGGTTATCAGCATATTGATCTGCATAATGATGTCCTCGGATTACCGAGTAGCATTTGCCTCCACCAAGGCCTGCTCCAACGCCTCCAGCGCATCCTGCAGGCGTTGATTCTCACGAGGATCACTGCTTGTTGGTCTGTAGGCCTGGCAATGGCGCAAGAGGGCTTCCAGGTCGTTCTGATTCAGGTCAAATTCGATGTGCATGCTCAGGCTCAATTCCAGGGCTGTTAAATGTCGTGCCGTGTTCTAGTGGGCACGGTGTAGTTGTGCTGTAGCAGCGAGGTTTGTGCTTGGACAGTGATGTGGAAAAGCTGGTGTGGGAAAGGGCGTGGCAGGTCTACGCGGATTCGCTTAGCTTGATTCTGAGTGAGGCACTGGTCGGCTACAAGCGCACCGCTGGCTTCGACGATTTGACCCGGCTCTACGAGGACACACTCGGCGGCGAGACACTGATGAGTTTGAGACACGCCTTGAAGCTTCGCTGGCCTGATAGCGATGTGGGGCATGCAGAACCTTATGTTCAGCTCCGATCCCGTCTTCGGTCATACCTCGCGCAGTATTTACTGCGTAAGCTCGTCTTTGAGCATGAGGGCACGCCTGCTCTGAGAGATGCCTTTTTTGCGGGAGATCTTGGTGTATGAATAACGGCGTCGATCAGAATCAATCTGATGCTGACCGGGCCCCGTTTTGAATGAACTACGTCCAGCCACTGTTGGACGAGGTCAGCATTCCATCGAGCCAACCTAGCCGCCCGCGTAAGCGCCGTAAATGGTTGCTTACCTACAAGGGCTACAACGTCGAAGCGCTACGCCGCTAATGCGACCAATAGCGAATGCAGCCCGCCATCTCCCTGCGCTCGAAGAAATGCAAGCCCAAGCCTAGATTACCCAGAGTGTTCGATCAGCCCAAGTATCGACAGCGCAACATCACCAAGCGCATGTTTGGCTGGCTGAAGAGAACCTCCGGGCTTCGATAAGCTTGCCAGAGGCTATGCCGCCATAGTCTCACTGGCTTGTTCCATGCGGTACAGAGCCTATTGCCGGCGCACCCTCGCAGGGCTCAGCCCAGAGCCTATTCAGTGCCTTCAACCCTGATAAGGCCAGGCTTGACTCTGACCGAGCCTCAACCACATTTCGCGAATATGGATCGCTCCACTTGAGCCTTTGCACTGCCTACGCTCATTCGAATCTTCTTTTTGAAGATGGCTACCTATAGGTAGGTGCGCAGTCATGGCCAGGCGCCTTCGACCAAAATATCATTGGCCACGTATCGATACTGTCACCTCGATCCTGCGTAATGACGTGAATTTAGCATGAGGCGTTGCAAGCCTACCAACTAGATGGTAGCGTATGCTCATAGTCGAAACCAACCCGTGAACCTGCCGGGCGTTAACGCCCACGTGAGAGCCTCATGCAAGATTGGAAGCAAACCCGCAAAGACATCAACACTCGCCTCGTTGAGCTCAATGGCCTGTCCCCTGAAACCATGAAAGGCATGGCTGCGCTAGGCGCCGCTGGCGGCAAGACGAACCATCTGGACGCCAAAACCCGCGAGCTGATTTCTTTGGCTGTAGCTGTGACCACTCGCTGCGACGGATGCATCGCTTTCCACGCAGCTGAGGCCAAGAAGCTCGGCGTTACCAGTGAAGAAGTAGCTGAAGCCCTGGGTGTAGCCATCAACATGAACGCCGGTGCTGCGCTGGTCTACAGCACCCACGTGCTCGACGCGTTTGATAAGTCCTGAATCAGACGCTGACTTTCAACCTTCCAACGACGTCGAGATTAATCATGAATAAGCTGTTCACTCCGTACGACCTGTCCGGTATTGCGCTCAAAAACCGCGTCGTCATGGCCCCCATGACTCGCACCCGAACCTTGAACAACATTCCAAATGAATCCAACGCGCTGTACTACGCGCAACGTGCTTCTGCCGGCTTGCTGATCACCGAAGGCCTGCCTATCTCCGACGAGGCTCGGGGGTATCTGTACACCCCCGGCATTTACGAAGATGAGCACCTGCCAGGCTGGCGCAATGTCACTGACGCTGTGCATGCCAAAGGCGGGAAGATTTTTGCGCAGCTCTGGCACGTAGGGCGTATGTCCCATGTCTCGGTGCATGGTTTGGTACCGGTCTCCTCGGGCAAAGTGCCTGCCGTAGACACCACGGTGTATGCCTGGATCGAACCGGGCAAATCTGGGCCTGTTCAACCAAGCGAACCTCGCGCCCTGGAAACTGAAGAAGTGAAACGGGTCATTGCGGATTTCGTTAAATCCGCGCGGATGGCGATGGACGCAGGTTTTGACGGTATCGAAATCATGGCAGCCAACGGCTTCCTGTTCGATCAATTCCTGAGCAGCGCCCTGAACACTCGCACTGATCAGTACGGTGGCTCTATTGCCAACCGTCAGCGCTTCCTGCTGGAAACAATTGACGCGATTGCTGCTGAAATTGGTGGTTCGAAGATTGGCGTTCGCTTCTCGCCGTTTGGTCGCCTGTACGACTTCGGGGTGTACGAAGGCGAAGAAGAAACCTGGATGAGCATGGCGGCTGCCCTCAACGAACGAGAGCTGGCATTTGTTCACCTGAACTACCAACCGACCATCTTGGCCGCGCAAACGCCCCCAGGCTTCGGTGCTGCGTTCCGCGACGCTTACAAAGGCACCTTGATGGCTGCTGGCGGCTTCACCAAAGAGATCGCAGAGTCTGAGCTGGCCAAAGGCGAACTCGACCTGATCGCTTTCGGCACCGCTTACATCGCCAACCCGGATCTGGTCGAGCGCATGCAAAACGATTGGCCGCTGGCCGAGGGTGATCGCGCTACCTACTACGGCGTAAGCGATTCGATTGATAAGGGTTACACCGACTACCCTGAATACGCAGCAGCAAAAGCCTGAAATTCCATCCCAAACATTTAGGAGAACACCATGCCACTCGTAACTATTAAAGGTATTGAAGGGGTTTTTTCTGACGAGCAAAAAGCCGAGGTCATTCGCAAAGTGACTGACGCCATGGTGTCGGTGGAAGGCGAAAACATGCGTGCCCTGACCTGGGTCATTTTCGAAGAGGTTAAGAGCGGAGACTGGGGTATCGCTGGCAATCCAGTCACTGCACAGGACGTGCTGAAGTTGCAAGCAGGCCAATAAGGCTTCATCGCCAAACCATTAGCTCCCTGATCGCTGAGTGTATTTACGCTCAACGATCAGGGGGCTTTTTCCGTTCTTGAAGAACGCCAGGTTTGTGGGGAATCACGTCATGATTCTGATCATTTACGCCCATCCTTACCCTGAGAAATCCAACGTAAACACGTTGATGCTCAGGTTCGCAGCTAACAAATCCGATGTTGTAGTCCGTTCCCTGTACGACCTATACCCCGATTTCAACATCAACGTTGAAGCTGAACAGAAGGCCGTGGAGCAAGCAGACCTGCTGGTTCTGCAGCATCCTTTGTATTGGTATAGCTACCCCCCACTTTTGAAGCTGTGGATCGATAAGGTCTTCACGCAGGGCTGGGCCTACGGGGCGGGTGCTACTGCTTTGAAAAATAAAAATCTCCTGTGGGCCGTGACCACGGGCGGAGAGCATGATCATTTTGAAGGCGGTGACCATCCGGGTTTCGCGGTGCTGTCCCAGCCTCTTCAAGCAACCGCGAATTACTGTGGAATGCGTTGGTTAAGCCCAGTCGCAGTTCATGGTGCATATAGAGCAGACCAAGACGGACTGCTCAAGCAGATCCGCCATTACGGCGAGCGCCTGGCCTCGTGGAAGGAAGATTGAATGGACACTCATAGCCTGATTGAAATGCTCATTTACTTGGGCTCAGCTGCCTTGATAGTCCCAATTGCCGTTCGGTTAGGTTTAGGCCCGGTTCTGGGGTATCTGATAGCCGGCTGCTTAATCGGCCCGTGGGGCTTGAAGCTTGTGACCGACGTCGAGTCCATACTGCACTTCGCTGAAATTGGCGTGGTGTTGATGCTGTTCATCATTGGTCTCGAACTCGACCCCAGGCGTCTTTGGGCTATGCGCCGGATGGTGTTCGGTGGTGGTGCGATGCAGATGCTGGCATGTGGTGCAGCCATCGCAATATTTTGCGCTGCACTAGGCTTGAACTGGACAGCTGCGCTGCTGGTAGGGCTAACGCTGAGCCTCTCGTCGACAGCTATCGCGATGCAGGCCATGAATGAGCGGAACATGACCTCGACCGCCGTGGGTCGAAGCAGCTTTGCCGTGTTGCTTTTCCAAGACATCGCGGCGATTCCCCTGGTGGCTATGATTCCACTGCTGGCCGCAAACGGTGGCACGCCCTCGGGTGCGGAACTGGCCCTGTCTATCGCGAAAATCGTAGGTGCAGTTGTCGCAGTTGTTCTTTTGGGTCAGTACGTATCCAGACCCGTCCTTCGCTTTGTAGCGCGCTCTGGCCTGAGAGAGATCTTTAGTGCTGTCGCGCTGTTCCTGGTATTCGGATTCGGCCTCTTATTGGAAGAGGCAGGCTTATCGATGGCCATGGGTGCTTTCTTAGCGGGCGTTCTATTGGCTAGCTCGGAATATCGTCATGCCCTAGAGAGCGATATCGAGCCTTTCAAGGGATTATTGCTGGGTCTGTTCTTCATCGGCGTAGGCATGTCGATTGACTTCGGAACGCTGATCGACGCCCCTTTGAAAGTCATCACTCTGACGTTGGGCTTTATCCTGATCAAGCTGCTCGTGATAAAGCTTCTGGGGCGTTTCTTGAGTGTCCCAAGTGATCAGCGCTCGTGGCAGGCGGTGTTCCTCGGCCAAGGCAGTGAGTTTGCCTTTGTGGTATTTGGCGCAGCGACTGTCGCCGGCATCCTGATCGACCCTTGGGGTAAAAGCCTGACGTTGGCGGTGGCGCTGTCCATGTGTATAACGCCTCTGCTGATCCTCTTGCTCAATCACTTGGACTCGTCGGGCAAACAGGGTAGCAAGGAATCGGACATCATTGATCAGAGCAATCCTCGAGTCATCATTGCTGGCTTCGGTCGGTTCGGTCAAATCGCTGGGCGTCTACTGATGTCCTGTGGCTTTGAGGTAGTGGTCTTGGATCATGATCCCGACCACATCGAGACACTGCGAAAATTCGGAGTGAAGGTGTTTTATGGGGATGCCACACGTCTCGATTTACTTCACGCTGCGGGTGCCGCGAAAGCCGTGGTGCTGATCAACGCCATCGACAACCAGGACGATAACCTGGCACTGACCGAGCTGGCTCAAGAGCATTTTCCATCCCTGAAACTGGTGGTGCGTGCTCGTGATATGGGGCATAGCATTACCCTGCGCCAGATGGGCATAGAGGCCGTCGAGCGGGAAACTTTTGAAAGCGCGTTATCCCTTGGGCGTAGAGCCTTGGAGCAACTGGGTGTAGGGCGCTACGAGGCTCGTGAGCGTGCGGATCGGTTCCGTCGCCTGAATTTGGAAATGCTGGAAGAAATGGCCGCTCAGCCCGCTGATGACACCGAATTCAAGTACGACGCTTACAAACGAGCCAACGCTTTACTGACGGAAATATTCAACGAAGATCGTGCTCATCCAATTGACGCAGGCCCAGGAAAAAATGAGTCTTCAGCACCGAGAGGTGAATAGCCGGCCAGACTGCGAGTTATGGAGAACGCTCCGTTAGCTAGCGTCTTCCAGCTCAGTGATAATTGCTTTCTTCAAGGCTGAAACTGACTTAGACCCAGCGAAGACTTTCAATAAGCGGCCTTCGTGAAACACCGCCAAGGACGGCACAGAGCGGATGCCATACATCGGCGCAATTGTCGGAGACACCGCAATATCAATCTTTCCAAAGACCGCTAGAGAATGGAGTTTTCCCTCCAGCTCCAAGAAGATCGGCTTCATCTCTTTACAAGGTTTGCACCAGGAGGCTGAGAACATTACGACACTGCTCCCTTTGGCTACGAAGCGAGCAAATTGGGGAGCGCTCAACTCAACGATACGACTCATCTGGATTTCTCGTTCTGTATTGAGGAAAGGCGGCACCTTGAGAATGCCGCCATCCATTGCCAGTCAAATTTTGCAGCCATCGATCCCGCAGACTTGGCCCATTGATGAGCTATCCAGGGATTTCGCCTCAGCTGCCATCTGATTCAACGCCTGAAGAAAGGATGCGTCTGTCTGTGCGCCTGATACCGAGAACGCATTATTGAAGACGAAGAGCGGTACGCCGGAACCCAATTGGGCGGCAAACTGTTCATCCGCCTTCATCTCAGCGCGCAACTCTGCAGATGACCAAGCCAGCTGGATGGACTCGTCCGACACACCTGCGCCTTTAGCAATCGCCGCCAAGCTGGCGCGATCAAAAAGGGACTTACCGTGGCTGGTACTCTGCTCGTACAGCGCTTCCACAAGACGCTTCTTTACCTCCGAGTCTTCAACAGCTTTTACCAGCACATGAGCATCCGCAGTATCGCCAAACATCATGGTGTCAAAGCGGTAATCAAGCCCGTCGACCTCGCCATATTTACTGACGGTACTCATCATCGATAAAGCGGAGTTTGCGTTACCAAGCTTACGCTTCAAGGCAGGAATCATCGGCTCCGGAGCATGGTTGGCAGCCAGCCGATAGGCCCGAACGTTGACCTGTACGTCGTCCTTCTCTGGGAAGCATTCAAGTGCTTTCTCAAAGCGGCGCTTGGCAATCCAGCACCAAGGACACACATAATCAGACCAGATATCGACAACGTATTTTTTCGAAGGAGTTTTCATAATCTATCCTGCACGAAGAAATGAAGACCGAATTGCCGCCATTTCAAGCAAATGGTTAAAACCAGCCAAAGGGTCGGTTGATCGACCGAGTGTCCAATCAATGAGGCTTGCTCCCTCCAACATACTCAACAGCATGAAGGCGAAGTTTTCAGCCGTTGTTCCCAGCGACCAGTTGTGCTGGCGGACTGCGTCATTCAGGGTGCTTTGGAGCCAGGCGAGCTGAGAGTTGAAGAAGTCCCGCGTGAGCCCTTGGAGCGACAACGGCAACGCAGCCATTTCCGCAGCCAAGGCGCCGCATAAAGGCAGCAGCCCATCATTCGCGCTGATCACGAAAAGTCGAGAAAAGGCCTGCAGACGCTGCAGTGGCTCGGGATACATGGCTTCGATTGAGGCCAGCGTTTCATTGAACCGGGAGATGTAATCGTTGATCAGCTCTGCGCCCAAGCACTCCTTCGTAGGAAAATGATGGTGAATGCTGGCTTTTCTGATACCGATCTTCGCAGCGAGATCAGCGTAACTGAATGCTGAGTAACCCTTTGAACGCATCTGGGTTTCCGCGTAACTCATGAGCGCAGCTTTTGTCGTGATAGGCATTTGGAACTCCTACAGCCAGCACCTTTTTCCACCGGAGGCAGTGCACTGGGAAAGCGCCTCACTGAGAGGCGCTATATGCAGCGCTTGCTACGGTATTAGGCCCGTACTGCCATCACCCCTGCATCAACGTCCCAGATAGCACCTGTCACCCAGGAAGTTTTATCCGAGAGCAGGAAGAGGATGGTGTTGGCGACGTCCTCGGGAACACCGACACGCCCCAGCGGGTGGAAATCGTTGAGCGACTTCATCGCATCCGGAATCGCGTCCTTGTCCATGAAACCTTCATAGATCGAGGTGTGAACGATGCCAGGAGACACGGCATTAACTCGGATACCGGAGTGCGCCAGCTCAATTGCCAGGTTTCGGGTGACTGCGTGCAGACCCGCCTTAGCCATCGAATAAGCAGTCGCTGGAGAGCCTGCCAGTGCAGCTTGGGCGCCAATCGAACCGACGTTGACAATGGAACCTTCGCGCTTGGCGGCGAGCATATTCTTGACCACGGCCTGCGTGATAAAGAACGTGGCGCGGTTCAAATCCAGATACATGTCGTAATCAGCCTCATCGTGCTCGATGAAAGGCTTCGGAATGAATATGCCTGCGGAGTTCACCATGAAGCCAATGTCACTGTGATTGGCATTGATTTCGTTGCGTACGAAATTCATCCCTTCTTCGGTCATGAGGTTGGCAACGATCACCGATACGTTCCCCAACGAACTCAGCTCAGCGCGAACAGCGTCGGCTTTATCCTGTTTACTGCCGGTGAGAACCACGCTGCCACCAGCCTTCAAAAACAGGCGTGCTGTTTCCAGGCCCATGCCGCTTGTGCCGCCCACGACCAACAGTTTTTTGCCTTTAAAAAAATCGTTCATTACAGACTCCAGTACCAGATAACCGAAAGGTCGCTGGCCGCCAGGTGCCGTACACACCTGCGGCCATGACAGTTAGCCTTCGATGACTTCGAGCTTAGGGAGCATGCGGATGGCTTTAGAGAAGTTTGCGTAGTTGACCGAAGTCTTAAGCACCACCTTGTGCAGCTCTTCCACGCGCTCACGGGAGGCGTCGGTGTGCAGGCGGATTACGACGCTTACCTCGTCGTAGCCTGGGTTAACGCTTTCATCGATACCCAGGAAGCCACGCAGGTCGAGAGTGCCGTCGGTCTCAATTTCCAGGCTGTGGATCTTGATGCCCATCATCGCGGCATTGGCGGCATAGCCGACCGACATGCAGGCGTTGAGAGCAGCCATCAGCAGTTCCTGAGGGTTAGGCGCAGTGTTTTCGCCCAGCAGTTCATTGGGTTCATCGGCGGCGATTTCGAAATCACGCGAGTAGGTTTCACCGGCCAGGCTATAACGGCTGACTTTGGCTACAGAGCGGGTCTGGCCTTTCCACGCGGTCTTAACGTTGAAACTGGCGTGGCGCTTGCTCGCATCCTCAGCAACGGCTTGGGCAAATTGTTGCAGGGCAGCTACGTCAATACCGTTCAGATTGGTAGTCATTTGATAGATCCTCGGTGCACGCATTTACGGGGGTAGGTTGTTCGCTGAGAAACAACTCTACCAACTGGTAGGTTGGCGTGCAAGAAATTCTTTTCCCGTGAAGTGTGCGCACGCATGCGGCGACCTTTCGATCCGAAGAGGCTCGTATCTTAAGCTTGGTGAAATACCTGCTATTTCAGCAGGTTAGGCGACTGAAATGCCAGGCTCTCGGAGGTTTTAGATTTACACAGAGGGGAAGAGGCCAGCTCCGTTAAGAACTGGCAGCGGACAGTGCGGAGCTCCACTGCGAAGAGGTGGTAGCGGCTCAGAGTGAAATACTCCAAGACGTTGTTTTTAATATAATTAATGAAAACATAAACCAGACAAGAGGGGTTTTAGGCTGGCAGCAGTTGTCTTCGGCTGATGCACCTTAGGGGCACGTTTTTCATGCATGTTTTTGGTCGAACAGGGAGGGTGGCGATGATGGCATCGACCATCGACCACTTGCGCAATGAGAGGCCTTTGTCGAGAAGAAGTCGTCGATGATCTCCAGAATGCCCCTCGCAAGCAGATGCTCTTCCAGCAGATGCCGGTAACTCACCATCGTGGTGCCCTCAGGGGTCGGGGCGCTGAGTGTCAGCTGTGCAGACTGGCGCATCGAGGTGATCTCTTACAGCGCTTCTTCCATGGCTGGATCGCTAGTGAGACCAGTATTGCAGAGGTGGATGCGCAGCATGGTTTCCAGTGGATAGGGCTTCCTACCGCTGTCAGCTTTTGGATTAAGCGGTTCGCAATGCAACCAGTGCATGCCACGGCACGACCTGTTTCATCTCAGCCAGGAAACGCTTGTGGCGTGTTTGCAGAGCACGGCGAGACTGATCAAGTTGTTTGCGCTCTCAAATCTGTGGCTGGTGCGCCTGCATTAGTTGGGGGACGTGCGTCCGTGAAGAATGTAACCAGGGCGTTGCCCTGGTTTCTCAATAATCAGCGCATGAAGAACAAGCTTTTCTGAGCCCCAAAACGCCTAATTAATGGTAAGGGGCCGGCGAACACACCTTCCCGATGCAAACGCCGGAGGCCATGGTATCCACCTAATTTAAGTGGACGCCATTTCTGACCCATCAGGCGGACTCTTCATGCGCCTTCAGCGCCGTACCTACAGCAAATCCTTCAAAGCCCAGGTCATTCAAGAGTGTTCAGAGCCCGGCGCCTCCATCGCCAACATCGGATTGGGCCCCAGCCTCAACGCCAACCTCGTGCATAAATGGATACGCCTGCACACGCAGAAATCCACCGCGTTGCAGCCAGCGTTCATCCCTCTGCATACCCAGATGCTCCCGACCAGATCACAAGGCCAACCCGCCTACATTTGCCTTGAAATCCAATATCCGCGCACGCTCATCAAAATGAGTTGGCCCGTCGACAGTGCCGCCGCCTGCGCAGCCTTAGCTTGAAGGCCAAGCGGGACGAGGCTGGCCTGCATCATTTTCGCCCTATCTCCCGAGCGTCTCCGCCACCAGGTGCAGGCCAATTCAGCATGCGTGAGCGCTTCAGATCCTCACGACGAATCACGTAATGGCCAGCGTCAAAAAAAAGTTCGAAATTTTTGGGGCGCGCTGCAAGCCAAGCGGTATGCAGCTTGGGCTGTACGCCCAACAGGATATGCACACATTATCCACAGGGCATATGTGTCTTCAACGCTTGATAACTAAGCGGAAATCGCTCATCTTGTGGTTGCTGCGACAAAGACACCCTAGATATGGTGTTTGCAGTGCCGTGTCCCTAGACGGGGGGCGAGTTCAGCGAGCGGTCACGTTAGGTCGCCAAACGTTCCGTGATCCACTCGCTCTCAAAGCCATACGGTTGGACAACCTGACTTGAGTGAACGCATTACATCGAATTGCGCACTGCCGCGTCAAATGAAAGGTGACGCGTGGTTCGATGCGCTAGCGCTCGGTCGGGGCACTTAATCTCTGATCAAAAGGTAAGACTATGAGCTTTAATGCGAAACAAACCAGCAGTTCGATCGCCAGCCTGGCCTCGGCTGTACTGCTTGACTCTAAATCCTCCGCTTTGGCCAAGGAGCTAGCTGGCTCGGCGCTTTCTCAGGCCTCATCTACCAAGCAAACCAGTGCTCGGATGGAGGAGCTAGCCAGCAAAATTCTGGGTGAGTTGGGCCACAGCCAGACGGTGTTGAGCCTGGCAGGCTCCGTGCTTTCGCAGGCGAACAAAGAGCGCTGAGTTCGGTGCTGGTAACCACGCCCCGCCCAGGCGGGGCGTTTCTATTTCTGTTGCGGAGCCCGACGGTTCATCTCCTACCTGTGACACCCCGCCATGAGGTAGTTTTTGCGAGGTGGAGCTTGGCTCCGGCTGCCCGTTGAGGCGAGTACCGTAGCGGGATTTCTTGATTGTGGGCCAGCAATGGATAACCCCCGTCTGCTTTAGATTGAGCTTCGAGTTGTTCCTGTGCATTGATGGCCTATTGCCCTGGCGATGCCTTTTCGGTCTTTGAGCGTTAGAGCGAGTGGAATGGAAAGCATAATCGTCAGTGACGTCTGGGGCGCGCCTCGGGTTGCTATGGCGAGGGCGTCGCGAACGCCCTCAGCGAATTGCTGGACGGATACAGGCGTATGCTAGGGAAAGATGGCCCTGTTCGAGTCACGTAAGAGGTCGAAGAACGCACCTTCAAAACTCCAGTATTGAGGGCGATGGTGTCCACTCGATTAGGTGGACACCATGGCTTGCAGCGGGTGGGGCGGGAAGATGTGTTGGCCGGACGGTTACTATCAATGTTTAGTTTCAGAATTCAAAAGCCCAGCCAGAATCAAATCAAACCCAGAAGACTTCTGGTAATCATCGTTCATGGCCCAAGACACAAAGCTGGCACCCTCCAGGGCATTCAATATAAATCTTGAAACCTTCGTAACGTCTAGGTCGGCCTTAAGCTCACCCAGAACCTGGCCATGCTTGATGTTATCTTGAAGCCAAGTGAGATGGATTTCGAAAAAATCCTTTGTTATCGCCTTGAGGCTTTCAGGTAAGGCCAGCAGCTCTGCAGCCAACGCCCCGCAGAGTGGAAGCATTCCATTTTCACTACTGTGCGCGAACATAAGAGCAAAGGCGTTCAACCGGTCAACAACGCCAATATTTTCATCATTGATGGCATTCAACTGCTTCTTGAAACGAAACAGATAGCTTTCGACGATGGCAATTGCCATGCCTTCCTTGGTCGGGAAATGATGATGAATACTCGCCTTCTTGATGCCAATTTCCTCTGCCAAGTCGGCATAGCTGAAGGCTGCGTAGCCCTTCGTGCGCAACAGAATTTCAGCGCTGGTCAAAAGGTCTGAACGTGTACTCATGATGCGGCATCCAAATTTGTCATCCAGACATCATAAATTAGTCACCCCTCATAAGACAGCGCTCGCCATGCGCGCACTGGGCTTCCTAACCCTTAGCGCCCATCTCGAATAGGCTCCATGCGGGATTGGCGAGCCTAGGAGCCTGCTTAGGACTACCGATCCACCAGGCGGCGGCTGATCTGAGGCCATTTCGAAATGAGCCAGAAACGCTAAGACGCAAACTGGTTCGGGATCAACGAATTTTGTTGGGATTGGTTGCGAATGCGCAGATAAAAATCCATACGTGAGCAATGAGGCTTCCCAGCCAGGCTATCTATTTTTTGGAGGGCAGGGCGGGAAAAAGCTTACCAAGAGCGGGAGTACGGGGGGCATGCCGTTTGCCGCCTTGCTTGATCACTGAGTTTTCTGGGGTGATTCTGCGTCTGGCACCCGCTTGCCTAATTCGACGACGTCATCATTGAGGTCGGGCACGCAAAAAATGCATTCGTTTGGATCGATTTGCGTTCCTTCAATGTAACGCATTCGCTTATTAGCCGACGATCGATTGATGCCGAACCGAAAGGTAGCTCGGGTGGGTGGTTTATCGTTTGTGTCCACGTGTAAATTCCTCCGACTTGTGAAGGCAGGATACCATCCAGTAGGTAGGCTTGCAATGGGTGGTGCCATCTGACATCACTTATGTCGCGGGGCAGTACTAAGGAATTTGGATTCAGAGGTACACGGAATGGGGCACTGCTGCATCCTTGTGAGCTGGAGTGTGGCTGTGCCAGTCCTGCTGGTGCGCGGCTGGCTGGTTGGCTGGCTGGTGTATAATAACGCACGAGAAATGGTACGATTTCATTACAATTTGGCGAGCCAGATAGTTGTTTAGGTTATCGTCACATTTTCAATGTGGTTGGCTGGAAATTATTCCATGATCGATTGCATATTTTACTAGCGCTGCAGGTTTGTCGATTTTTAATTTTCGTCGAATGCTCAGGCGGTGCGTCTCTACTGTTCTGACGCTTATATTAAGTTCACGGGCCATTTCTTTGTTGTTCAGTCCTTGAGCCATTTTATAAAGAACTTGGCTCTCCCTGGGCGTTAGTTCGCTGGACTCGCCGTCTTCAAGGAGAAGTTTTTGTGCTATTTCGGCACTGTAAAAAGTACCTCCAGTTGCGATCGCTTCAATCGCCGCAACTATTTCTCTCGAAGGGGAGTTTTTTAACACGTAGCCGCTCGCGCCTGCACGCAGTGATTCGCTGACGTATTCTTTACTGTCGTGCATGCTGAGCACCAGAACCCGCAATGAAGGATGCTTTTCGCGTATTTTTCGTGTGAGTACAAGACCGTTTATGTCTGGTAGATTGATGTCTACTAGAAGTAGGTCTGGCTTGCACTGTTCAACCATTTCCATGGCGCGTGCGCCGTTTTCGGCCTCACCAACAACAGCCACATTGGGTACTACCGAAAGCAATGCCCTGATCCCGTCGCGGACAAGCGAGTGGTCATCGACTAAGGCTAAACGAATTTTTGTTGATAGGCTCATAGGGGGGTGTCCATTGTTATCGAAATAAGTGGTTCAAACTTTTCTACAAGGGATGCTCATTGGGATCTCAATGTCGACCTCACTCCGGCCAGGTGAAGATACCAGATGAAATCGACCACCCATGTGTTCGACGCGTTCGCGTATGTTTCTTAGTCCGATCCCGGCATGGCGACGCTCAACTTCATCGACGTTAAAGCCAACTCCATCGTCGATGACTCTTAAGCGAACAGATTTCTCGGTTCCAAACAAAGTAATCGCTACATGGTGAGCTTGAGCGTGTCGCTCGATGTTAGATAATGCTTCCTGAACAATTCGAAAAAGCGAGACGGGTACCCCATCGTCCAGCAGGCATTCAAACTCATTGGTTTCGAACGTTACCCGCAGTCCACTGCGCTGCTCGAACTCATCAGATAATTGTCCGATTGCGGCGGGAAGCCCCAGGGTGTCCAAGAGCGAAGAACGAAGGTCGTGTGAGATGCTCCGAACCTCCCCGATGGCCTCTCCAAGTCGCTCGGTAGCCTCTTTCAAGATAACTGCACCTGGGCTTTCTTCGTTTTCGAGCAGAAAGCCTGCTAGCTCAAGTTTGTATTTTATGGACACGAGAACTTGGCTAATGCCATCGTGAAGCTCGCGAGAAACGCGCGAACGCTCCTCTTCCTGAAGGCTGACAATTCGCTGGTTCAAGCGTTGTAGCTTGGTGTCGGCCAGTCGATGCTCACTCAGGTTCAGCGTCATCCCGCTTGCAAATACGAACAGGACTGCCACAAGGGCGACGACAGCAATTGAAACCATCGTCTTGCGGATGCCATGAGCCACTTCATCGCGCGCTTGCCGAGTGGCTTTCTCAACGTCTTCAAGGTAGATGCCCGTACCGATCATCCACCCCCATTGTTTTAACATTACGACGTACGCTAGCTTTTCGGTCACTCTTCCGGATGAAGGCTTATTCCACGCATAGCGTTGAAAGCCCTCTCCAGACCTGGCACTTTTCAGCAACGCTTGAATCACTAGCAGACCGTGTGGATCTCTCATATCCATGAGGTCTTTGCCGACAAGCTCTGCCTGCCGTGCATGCATCAGGCTGCGGCCTTGGCGATCGTAGACGAAAAAATAACCATTTATACCAAAGCTAAGCTTCCTCAGCTCGTCTAGGACTTTTTGCTTGGCATGTTCGTCACCATGGCCATCGTTATAGAGGGGGGCGATCAAGCTCCTTGCCATCGCTACGTAGTTCTCCAGCTCTGCACGCTTACTGACCAAAATACTGTCTTCGATCAGTTGTGCTTGCTGGTCACCCAGCTGGTTGTTCAGGGAGATGACAAGCGCGCAGATAGCGGCAATAGCCAATACAAGTGGCAAGATCCCCAGGGCGACAATTTTGTGTTTGAGCTGCATTCCTACTCCTGTCCAGACCTTGTACTCGACCAGCGGTCTTGGGGGCTGCGGTTGGAGACCACTGAGGCTCCAGCATCTTATGTCAATCCCCGATGCACCGAGTAGCCGAAAGCGGCTAGCGGTCGAAAGACCCGATTGCATAGCCGGCAGCTCAGTAGAACTACGTAGGCTTGTGGGCGTAGTTCTGCGGATTTATTTGTGGTGGGTATACGCGGATATTGGCCGCTGCCGCGAAGCGGACACAAATATAAAAATCACGGTCGACGACCTACAGGCTGTCGACAGGAGACACGTAATGACCCATATGGCTAAACACATTGCCTGGTTTGCCGTGGCTGTTCTGGGAGCATTCGCGCTGAGCGTCGTGGCCTTGCGCCGTGGCGAAGCTATCAATGCTCTCTGGATCGTAGTCGCAGCAGTCGCCATCTATCTCGTTGCATACCGATACTACAGTCTGTTCATCGCCGAGAAAGTGATGCAGCTAGACCCTCGTCGGGCCACTCCCGCCGTTGTCAACAACGACGGCCTGGATTATGTGCCGACCAACAAACACGTGCTCTTCGGGCATCACTTCGCTGCAATCGCTGGTGCGGGGCCTTTGGTTGGGCCAGTACTCGCTGCCCAGATGGGCTATTTGCCTGGAACGCTTTGGCTGATAGCCGGCGTGGTGCTTGCCGGCGCGGTACAAGACTTCATGGTGCTATTCCTGTCTACCCGCCGCAACGGTCGCTCTTTGGGGGACATAGTGCGAGAGGAGATGGGCAGAGTCCCAGGAACGATCGCGCTGTTTGGCTGCTTCCTGATCATGATCATCATCCTTGCCGTATTAGCGCTGATTGTGGTCAAAGCGCTGGCTGAGAGCCCCTGGGGTATCTTCACCGTCATGGCCACCATTCCGATCGCCATGTTTATGGGCGTCTACATGCGCTATGTTCGTCCCGGGCGCATCGGAGAGATCTCGGTAATTGGTGTG
The DNA here is from genome assembly GCF_014268825.1 of Pseudomonas sp. SWRI51. Classification (NCBI taxonomy): domain Bacteria; kingdom Pseudomonadati; phylum Pseudomonadota; class Gammaproteobacteria; order Pseudomonadales; family Pseudomonadaceae; genus Pseudomonas; species Pseudomonas sp. SWRI51. The sequence goes on from NZ_JABWRG010000004.1 coordinate 44,135, forward strand.
TTGTTGCTGTTGGGCTCAATTTGGTTGGGGGGGCAGATTGCTGCTGACCCAGTTTGGGCCAAGGCTTTTACCTTCACCGGTATTCAAATCACCTGGATGCTGATTGGCTACGGCTTCGTCGCTGCGGTGCTGCCCGTCTGGCTGATCTTGGCACCACGTGACTACCTGTCCACGTTCCTCAAAATTGGCACGATTCTCGCGCTTGCCGTCGGTATTCTCGTCACTATGCCCGAGCTGAAAATGCCGGCGTTGACTCAGTTCACCGATGGCACGGGGCCGGTGTGGAAAGGCGGCTTGTTCCCGTTCCTCTTTATTACCATTGCCTGCGGTGCAGTCTCGGGATTCCACGCGCTGATAGCCTCTGGCACAACACCTAAGTTGCTCGCAAGCGAAGGCCACGCCCGCTACATCGGCTACGGTGGCATGTTGATGGAGTCCTTCGTAGCGATCATGGCTATGGTGGCTGCGTCGGTAATTGAGCCTGGTGTGTACTTCGCCATGAACAGCCCTGCGGCTATCGTTGGTGGTGATGCAGTGTCCGTAGCGCAGACGGTTAGCAGTTGGGGGTTCACAATTTCACCTGATCAGCTTGAGGCTGTTGCCCGAGATATCGGTGAAACCACAATTCTTGCCCGGGCAGGAGGTGCACCGACGTTAGCTGTAGGTATTGCCCAAATCCTGCACCACCTCTTGCCGGGTGAAAATACCATGGCGTTCTGGTACCACTTTGCAATCCTCTTCGAAGCGCTGTTTATCTTGACCGCAGTCGATGCTGGCACCAGGGCAGGACGCTTCATGCTGCAGGATTTGTTAGGTTCGTTTGTTCCTTCCCTACGCCGCACAGAGTCCTGGACGGCGAACCTTATTGCCACCGCTGGCTGTGTGGCACTGTGGGGCTACCTGCTCTACCAGGGCGTGATCGATCCGTTGGGTGGTATCAATACGCTTTGGCCGCTGTTCGGCATTTCCAACCAGATGTTGGCAGGTATCGCTTTGATGCTAAGTACCGTCGTGCTTATCAAAATGAAGCGTCATCGGTATGTTTGGGTGACCCTGCTACCAGCGATTTGGCTGCTGATTTGCACTACAACTGCGGGATTCATCAAACTGTTCGATGCTAACCCTGCTATGGGCTTCCTGGCGTTGGCCCGTAAGTACAGTGATGCGCAGGCCAATGGTCAGATTTTGGCGCCGGCGAAGGACATTTCGCAGATGCAGCATGTGATCTTCAACGCCTATACGAACGCTACGCTCACAGCCCTGTTCTTGCTTGTTATGTTTAGCATTTTGTTCTACGCGCTCAAGGTTGGGATTGCGGCGTGGGGTAGCAAGGAGCGGACGGATAAAGAGTCGCCTTACCAAGCACTGCCTGATGCATAAAGGAGGGTGGTAGCGTGTTCAATGACCTGAGTCGCCTCGGTAAATACCTGGGTCAGGCAGCGCGTCTGATGGTGGGCATGCCTGACTACGACACCTACGTCGAGCACATGCAGAACAAGCACCCTGACAAACCTCTGATGTCATATGAGGAATTCTTTCGGGAGAGACAGGAAGCTCGATATGGCGGCGGCAACGGTCAGCCACGTTGCTGTTAGCACCTTGAGGTATTTATCTGCGTAGTCAATCGCGCCCGATGCAATGCATCGGGCGCTTTGCGTCTTGGTCTGCGAAAACGGTGTCAGTCTTCTAAATGGTTGGTAACGCCATGGTTTAGTTGCTTTCCGAGTGCTCCCGAAAATTCCAACGCAAATGCTAGTCCCCGTCTGACATCCGAATCAGAGGTCATCCGAAGCAAACGGATTAAAGAGGGGGGTTCCGAAAGCTTGCTCACTTGCGCGCTTGCGACGCGAGCTGCGTTACCCGCTAACCATGCAGCAGACGTGCCTTCTTCGAAGACATTTGCTAGCTTTTCGACCATGTAAGAATCGCTCATGTCGACGATGTCGGTCGCAACTGACATTAGGTCGACCAGCCTTGAGAGTCGATCTCCGGCCAAGAGTGGCTCAAGCTTTACGACAAGCAGCCTGAGCCCTTCGAGCGCCGCCTCGCTAAGTTCCAACGATTCCAAAATCGAGGGCGCTCCCGGTTGATTTTCCGAGGCGCTTCCTTGTTCAGAGAGTAAGCTCATCTGAGGTGTCCTGTAAAATTATTGATCGTGTTACACCAGGCCGCGCGCGACCGCCCAATATATGCCTCTATTGAAGCTTTTCCTCATAAGTCCGCCAACCTTAGTGGGGGGCGTAGGCTTTACATCACTTTCATAGTCGTACCAGAGCGGCATTCCTGCCTCCAGTCCCATCTGAGCAATTGCAGCAACCTTGCCCTCGTAACTGTCGCAAGTCCGCCCGAAACGAAGCTCGGAGGCTATGTTATTTACTACAACGGGGGACTGGCTATGGCATGCGCCTCCGGCCTTGCTCACGGGGAGATCAACGGTATCGCCCAAAACATAGACGTTTTCTAAGCCATAGACTTTCATGGTTTGATAATTTGTAGGGAGCCACCCTTCATCGTCTGCAGCTTGCGATAGTCCGGAGTTTCTGACCGCCTCTACGGCGCGGATAGGTGGGGTTGCCATAAGGATATCGAAATCTTCAGCCCCACCCTCTTCTGAAAAGGCGATATTGCTTTCTGGATCAACTCTGTTGAGAGTAAAGCTTCTTTGATGCTTGATGCCCCTTTGCTCAAATATGCTTGGTAGTACTTCGCAGGTGTCCTTTTGCAAAAAAAGACAGTTTCTTAACAGTTGAGCTACGGTGGGGTACGTGTAGACAATTTCCACCTTGTTTCTAACGCCGCGTTTACGTAGCAGGTCGTCAAGCATTAGTGTAGTTTCAATGGGCGCAATACCACATTGATGAGGTACATTGGGCGTCTTGGGGAATGTTACCGTGACTAGGATGCGACCTTTTTCGATCGACTTTAACTTATCTGCAAGCTGCCGCGCAGGCTCATGCTGATAGAAGTGATCACCGCCTTCTTTTAGGCCGTCGATTCGTTCAGGGCTTGGTATGCACCCTGTGGAGATAATGAGTTGGTCGTATCCGTATGCTTTTCCGCTCTTACATTTCACGCGGTTTATATTGAATTGGAATTCCTCGACCTCTTCAATAAGAAAGTCAATCTCAGGGCGGAGTAGGCTGCGCTGAGGCCGCCTGAGTTCATTCTTGAAGAAGCTGTCAAAGGCGATGTACATGAAGGCTGGTTTGTAGTAGTGCCAGGGGGAGTTTGACAACATCAAGATTTCTACTTTACCACTGCGTATTTCAGGGTAGAGTTTGGTGGCAAGGTGATTGGCAGTCATTGTGCCGCCAATGCCGCCGCCGACAATAATTATCCGATGGGACATGTGCTCTCCATAGTTTTAGCTAAACGAAGGCCAGTCGTGCTGTGAGCGAGGCTGGCCACAATGAGGCTCTAGCGGATTAGGCCGGGGGAATGCCTGTGTTCAGTGCGCCATCCGTAGAGGTATTGAGTTTTGAGTGTTTTTTGGCGTATAGAAAGTAGATTGCGGCACCAATGAGCAGCCATGCTCCGAATGCAATCCATGTGTGCAGTTTTAGATACGACATGAGCGTAATGCAGAAAATAATCGCGAGTGCTGGTACGAGCGGTACGAGAGGGCATTTGAAGGCACGTGGCAGATCGGGCCGCTTTTTCCTAAGTACGATTACTGCAAATGAAATAAGGCAGAATGCGGCTAGCGTGCCTATGTTCATAAGTTCAGCAAGTACATTTAATGGCACTACTGCTGCGATAAGGCCGAAAATTATGCCGATCACCCAAGTAGTGAAGAATGGTGTTCCATATTTAGGGTGAATTTCGGAAAACTTAGAGGGCACCAATCCATCGCGAGACATAGCGAAAATAATTCTGGATTGCCCATAGAGCATTACAAGCACGACCGTGGTCATCCCCAAGATAGCACCCAAGTCGACAAAGCCTGCTACCCAGTTTTCACCTGCATGTTGGAGGGCTAGCGAGACGGGATGGTCGACGCCGAGGAACTCACCGAATGGAACGATACCTGTCATGATCATGGACACCACGACGTACAATATCGCGCATATACCAAGTGAACCAATAATCCCGATAGGCAAATCACGCTCGGGTCTTTTGACTTCCTCGGCTGCAGAAGATACTGCGTCAAAACCAATGAACGCAAAGAAGACCAATGCTGCTGCGCTCATTATTCCATTGAATCCAAAAGGCGCAAAGGGCTGCCAGTTTTCGGGCTTTACGTGTCGGGCGCCGACAATAATGAACAAAAGTACGACTGCAATTTTGAGTGCCACCATGATGTTGTTGATTTTTACAGATTCACGTATTCCAACAGAAAGCAGCCACGTGATTACCATCATGATGACAAACGCAGGAAGGTTGAAGAAGGTACTAACGCCTGGTAGCGCCCCGGGTGCTGCAGTCAACACGGTGGGTAACGAAAGTCCGAACCCACTTAGAAGAGACTGGAAGTAACCAGACCACCCAACAGATACTGCGGCGCTAGCCAACCCGTACTCAAGCATAAGATCCCAGCCGATCATCCATGCAACAATCTCACCGAGTGTGAAGTAGCTGTAGGTGTAGACGGAGCCTGCTACCGGAATGCTTGATGCAAACTCTGAATAGCAGAGTGCTGCAAAGCCACACGCTAAAGCAGCGATGATGAACGAAACTGTCAGTGCAGGCCCAGCTGTTAGAGCGCCCGTGCCCGTTAAAACAAAAATACCTGTTCCTACAATGGCGCCCACCCCGATAAATATAAGGTCGACGGGCCCGAGCACCCTTTTTAGAGATATTTTTGAAGATTGTAGTTTGCTTATTTCGTCTAAGCTTTTTGTTCTAAAAATGCTCACAATTGCCTCCGGTTTTATTATTCTCGGCAGTACGTGAAGAAGGGGGGTAACCTATCGGATCCCCCTGTCTTAGCGTGCGCAAGGCTTTATTTATTTAATCGGTTAATTAACGCTCGATCAATGTTAAGCCTGATGGCAAATCAGATCGAATCTATCAAAGCCCAGTTTGAGGTCGGCGATCAGGTCTTCTGCATTTTCCAAGCCGATATGAAGTCTAATCAGGTGACCCTTTTCCTCCCAGGTGGTTGTGGTACGCATTTTTCGTGGATCTACTGTCATCGCTAGGCTCTCAAAACCACCCCAGGAATAGCCGAGTCCGAAAAGACTTAGATCATCAAGAAGGGCTTTGACTGCTTCAATGGGGGCGGATTTGGTAACAAACGATAGGAGGCCGGTTGCGCCTGTAAAATCCCGGCGCCATAGGGAGTGATTTTTGTGGGATGGTAGCCCAGGGTAAATGACACGAGAAACTTGGTCTTGCTCTTCCAACCATTTTGCCACGCACAGGGCGCTGCGTTGATGTCGCTCCAGACGAACGTCTAATGTCCGAAGTCCTCGCAGTGCCAGATTCGCGTCGTCCGGGCTCACATATGTGCCCGATTGGAAATGGTAGGCTTTCAGTTGCGGCCATGCGCGTGATGATGCGGCGATGGTGCCGATAAGGGCATCAGAGTGACCAACGATATACTTGGTGGCAGCCATAATCGAGAGATCAACGCCATGATCGATCGCTTTGAAGTAAAGCGGCGTCGCCCAGGTGTTATCGAGCAGAACCAGTGCGCCATGGGCGTGTGCGGCCTTGGCGATTGCCGGGATGTCTTGAATTTCAAAGGTGTGAGAGCCTGGGGACTCAGTAAACACCGCCTCAGTATTAGATTGGAAAAGTTCGGAGATGCCCGCTCCAATTTGAGGGTCGTAGTAGGTTGTCTGAATACCCAGCCGTTTTCCTGCAGTATCCAAAAAATGGCGTGTCGGGGCATAAACACTGTCCGGTACCAGAATATGGTCGCCTGAGCCTACAACGGACAATATCGCGGTAACGCACGCGGATAGGCCGGAAGGGCACAGAACGGCCCCAGTGGCGCCTTCCAGCGTTGATATAGCTTCGCACAGGGCCTCGGTCGATGGATTGTTCCATCGACCGTACTGATAGCGCTGGTCGCCATTCTGCATACAGTCGACGCTTGGGAAAACGACTGTCGAACCTCGGTAGATAGGAGGGTTGACGAAACCGTAGTGGTCTTCGGGATGGCTACCTGCGTGAGCAATCACCGTCGCGCTTGAGGTGGTTAACTTATTGTTATTCAAGGCTTTTCTCTCTGATCGATGCGTGGCTAGACCAGTTAATTATATTTATTTCCTAGAGAAATTTTCTTTCGTATATTTCTTGCATGGCGGTTTTCTAGTTAATATTATTAGGGCTGTCTAGGAAAATTCCGTATCCGATTAATTTAGATTTTTCTGCCATTGCCCGAGATGCGCCCATGATTGAGCTGGATAAGGTGGATCGAATGATCCTTGAGATCGTTCAGTTGAACGGTCGTCTCACCAACGCTGAGATTGCAGCTCGCGTCTCGCTTTCGGCCCCTGCAAGCTGGAAGCGATTGAAGCGGCTTGAAGAAGAGGTGATCGAGGGGTATCACGCTTCCCTTAACCGAAAAGCTATTGGTTTGAATGTTTTTGCTTTCATCAGTATTACGTTGGATACGCATTCTGAGGAGGCGATGGACAACTTTGAGAAGGGAATCAATTCACTTCCAAGTGTGATTTCCTGTCATAACATATCTGGGAAGTATGACTATTTACTTCAGGTGGTGGTTAAAGACATGGACGATTTCCATCAGCTGGCTATGTATAAGATCCGCCGCTTGGGAAATATTAAGGAGATGTATACGGGCTTTTCTCTCAAAGAGATCAAAAGGTGCCCGACTCTTCCTTTGTGAGTGCCAAGGTTACGCGCGATGTGGAACTTGCCTCAGCGATTGATGCAGTGCGTGCAGCCTAAGATCGACTGTGCTGCACGTGTCGATGCTTTTCAGTCTCTCGGCTTTAATGAAGCTGTTTGCTTAGCTGACAGTACCAGGGCAATGCCACCTAGTACTGTGAGGGAGCTTAGGCCAAGTCGAGTAGTAAAGGTTTCCCCTAGCAGTAGAACTCCGGCGATGGAGGCAATCACTGGCACGGTCAGTTGTACCGTAGCTGCGCGAAAAGATGAGAGATGTCGAACCGCCGCGTACCAGATAGCGTATCCCGCGCCTGATGCGATTGTGCCTGATACGACGGCAGAGGTAATACCGACAACGTCTGCATGGAAAGAGGATATGAAGGGCAGGGAGGTAAGCATGATTAGCGGCACAGACATCATGAAGTTGCCAGCTGTAGCCGCCAACGGATCAGTTAAGCCTTTACCGAGTATTGAGTAGACCCCCCATGCCACCCCTGATGCTAGCATTATTACTACGCTTGTCAGCGGCGGAGCGCTGGATCCAGGAAGAAGCAGCACGACAAGGCCAGTAACCGCCAACACTAGGCCTAGCAGTGCCAAGACGCCCATACGCTCTCCCTGCAGAACTCCGTACCCGAGCATGGTTAGCTGCACTGCGCCGAACAGAACAAGTGCGCCGGTACCGGTGTCTAGTTTCAGGTACGCGTAGGAAAACGCAAAGGCATAAACATAGAGTGATACAGCTCCCCCCCAGGAACCTGTCGCCTTTTTTACTGGCCGCTGAAACTTAAGAATCACCCATAGGATCAGTGCACCACTCACCAAACGTATGACACTGAAGCTGATCGGATCGATAGCGCTGTGGCGCAGTGCGACGCGGCACAGCACTGAGTTCGCAGCAAAGGCGGTCAAAGCGATAGCGGTGAGAATGACAACGCGTTGTGTTTTTTTGGTGGTGAGAGCGGCAGATAGACGTGTATTCAAGAGAAGTCTTCCACTGGGTAGGGTCAGATTTCCAACCGAGAATCTGTTATAGAGTGTCAACCTTAAAGGTCGCTTCAGTCCATGTATTTGAATTCAATTTCCAGAGCTTTCTGCAACTCCCTGTATGAATTCGCACCCATGATCAACTTAGAGAGAATCCCCTCTCTAAATACTGCGATTGAAGGAACGCCGTGAATATTTAATGCTTTCGCAACCGTGGGGGACAGGGCGACATCAACGTGTCTGAATGACGCGAGCTGAGAGTAGGCGTCAGCGAGCTTTTGGAAGACTGGCTTCATTCCGGTGCACGGGCCGCACCAAGGAGCAGAGAAGTAGACCACAAAAAGTCTATGGGGTACGCTAAGTTCTCTATACAGCCCGTCTGCATCTAAGTCATGAGTGTCATTCATAGAAACATATCCAAGCTTGTTCTTAAAGTGCTGCGTAGGGCCGCCAGGTAGTACTTTGGCGTCCCTTCAGCGATGATGCTGCCAGATATTATATGATCTCTAGTTTAGGCGATACTTTGATTTCTCTCGCCATATTATGGAAGTTTGGCGAGGTTTTAATGACGTGTGCATGAAGCTCCTCAATTTGATCCTGAGGCGCGTCTGCGCAAATTTTTACTTTGTAGTTAATTTCATTTATGCCAGGGTTGAGGCTTTCATCAAGACCCAAGAATCCACGTAGATCTAGATTAGTGTCCGTTTCAATTTCAAGACTCTTGATTTTGATGCCCCTCGCCGCAGCGCCTGTTGCGTAACCCACCGACATACAAGCATTCAGGGCGGCAAGCAGCAGCTCCATTGGGCCGGGAGCTGTATTCTCACCCAGCAGCTCAACAGGCTCGTCCGAGACGATCTGGAAGTCTCGCGCTATTTGCCGACCGGCAAGCCTGCATTGAGTAACATTCGTAACGCTTTTGGTTTGGCCCATCCACTTAGTCTGGACATTGAAGCGGACTTCAGCTTTTGTGTCATCCGCCGCTACTTCGCGAGCGAAGTTCTCTAGATTAGTAACGTCGATACCATTCACAATGTTGTTCATACTGACGGCCTACAGAAATTAATATTTATCGTTAATGTGCGAGCATGTTCATCAGCTGTCACATCCGTTTAGGCCGCAGGTCTGCCCTTGAAAAGATTCATCTTCGGTGGCATCCGAATGCATTCGTTGTAGCGCCAGTTTGAATGCGTCAACGGTTTGGGCTCCCGAAATGTAGAAGCCGTTGTTGAAGACAAACAGAGGAACGCCGTTTGCGACCTCACGAGCCTCTTTCTCATCCTTGGCGACTAGGTAAGGCAGCGTCTCATCATTCCAGGCATTCTGGACGAAACTTTCTGAAAGGCCGACTTCTCCCGCAATTTCCGCTAATGAGTTCACTTCGAAGATCGAGCGTCCATCTGTGGTGCAGGCCTTATAAAGGCGTTCGCTGAGAGCCTTTTTGATGTCGTTATCGTCGACTGCTTTGACGAGAGCATGTGCTTTTGTGGTGTCTCCAAAAAGCATAGTGTCAAAGTTGTAAACGAGGCCTGTTTCTGTGGCGTTCGCAACAACAGCCTGGATCATCCCCTTGGCAGACTGCTCGTTGCCAAACTTCTGCGCAAGAACCTGTTTTATCGGTGCAGCTTTTTGGCCAGCAGCGAGTCGAAATGCCTTGTAGTTAACTTGAACCAAGTCCTTGTGCTCGAAATCGGCGAGGGCAATCTCGAACCGGCGCTTCGCAATCCAGCACCAAGGGCAGACGAAGTCCGACCAAACGTAAATGGTGATCAATTTGGATTCTGCGCTCATTTTGTATCACCTGAAAGATTCAGCAGCCCAGTTATTAGTCTGGGCGCGGACGGGAAAAGGATGGCTGCTCATTAGGAAAACAGCCCCTTTAGGTCATTCTTTGTCGAAGGCGTCTAGCACATGGGTGCTATAAACCAGAGCTGCGCCTGCGTTCATGTTGATTGCGACTCCCAGAGCTTCTGAGACCTCCTCAACCGTAACACCAAGCTTCTTAGCTTCGGCTACATGGAAAGCAATGCAGCCGTCGCAGCGAGTGGTCACCGCTACCGCAAGAGAAATCAGCTCGCGGGTTTTCGCGTCTAGGTGATTGGTTTTTGCGCCAGCCCCACCTAGTGCCATTACACCTTTAATGGTTTCTGGCGAAAGCGAGCCAAGCTGCATAACGCGGGCGTTGATGTCTTGTCGGGCCTGTTTCCAATCTTGCATGTGATCCTCTCAGCTACGCCAAGGCGTAGAAATTAAACATTTAGTATGGTTGCGGGAAAGGAAAACAAGCCTACCACCTAGTAGGTAGGAATAGCAATTCTGTTTCATTTATTAGGATTTCCCAGCCAACAGGCGCAATCACTTGCGCCGAGCCTCTGTGTCTGGTCGGCTGGACTTGGCTTGATATCTGGCTTTCAGAAGCTTCCGGCGGTCACGGAGCGCTGTGGATGCTGAGCTACCTGTGCTTTCCTCACCCCTGCCGCTTAGCCGTTTCCCGCAGTGGATATGAGTGAGCCGATGCTGTACGTGATCGACTCGACTGGCGGAATTGGTCTGAAGGGGAGCTACGGCCATTCGTTAGGTGTCTAGGATGGCTTCACGATTGAGCTCGTCATTGGTGGCGGCAACAACACAGCCTTGCGACCGCTGAAGAGTAGGGTGCCAGCCCTATGCAGAATTCTCGCACCTACGCTAACGCTGGGATTAGGACGATTGCATTAGAGCTAACGCAAAAAACGCCACTAATATGATGAGAAATATCATAGACCAAGAACTGCTACTGGCACTCTCTTTCCCTTGTCGCTGTGCCGATTCACTATCGCAGCAGAGGGGAGTTTCTTTCCCTTGTTCCCTAGCCTTCTTTAGGGCCAAAATTGAGCAGTATCGCATAAGACAATTCCTTTAGATCGAGGCAGTAACACTGTTATAGATATCTAGAGCTCCAGGCGGCAATGCATGAGGCAACATACTCCGCATCTCGACTGTTAGTTAATAGATGGTCGGCGGAATCCAGTGAAATGAAGCTTTTAGGGTGTTTAGCTGCTTGGTAAATCTTCTGCGCTTGTTCTATCGATACGATGTTGTCCGTGGGGGAGTGAAAGACAAGAAGCGCACGTTTCAAGTTCGCAGCACTGTTATCCTGCTGGTGGCTCTCAATGTCGTCAAGAAACTGCTTTTTTATTGTGAATTGTCTATCTGCAAGCGTTACGCTGTACTCACCAATGTCTCTGATGGTTTCCACCTGACCTTTGAACTGTTTCATGACATGGGACGCATCGGCGGGAGCGCCGATTGTAACTACCCCCTTTGCCTCTGGAATGTGCTTGGCCGCTGCTATAACTGCGGCGCCGCCTAAACTGTGTCCAATCAAAAGGGATGGTGCCTGGTGGAAATTACGCAAATATTCTGTTGCAGCTACTAAGTCGGCAACATTAGAAGAGAAATTACTGTTGGAGAAATCTCCATCACTGCCACCAAGACCTGTGAAGTCAAATCGAAGCACAGAGATATTATTGTCTACCAACGCTTTGGCAATTCGGGCGGCTGCTTTTATATCTTTTCCACACGTGAAACAGTGCGCGAACAATGCGTAAGCTTTAGGTGACTGAGGCGCCTCAAGCAGACCTGAAAGGTTCATGCCCTGGGAATTTGGAAACGTAATTTTCTGTTTGGTCATGTTTAGCTCCGTAGGAAGCATTGGTCTTGGAGTAGGCTTGCTGAGAGTTTTGCGTGTGTGAATTGTCGCAAAGGTGGTAGGGAATTGAGGGTCGAACTCGAATAGATCGAAGCCTACCATCTAGTAGGTGTGCTTGCAATCGTGATTGACAGCCTCGATTTTTAGAGGGGGGCGAACTGGCACAGGGCTGCACGGTGCTAAGCACTGAGGGGGGGTGACTGATCACCAGAGCGTGTTTTATACGTTACTATTGGAGCGCCCGGTTAAATGCCGAACTTCACGGACAGCGTCAGACCAATCTTGTCATTCGCAATGCTGAGGCCGGTCTGGCCAAGGGGTTGTTGCCAAAGAAATTGACTGCCACATGGTGGCCTACACCCTTCACACGGCAGCTTCGGCCATCGTACTATTCGTGCAGTCTCACCAGGCTCTGCCTGAGGCTCAAAACGAGCCTAACCAATAATCTAAAAGGAACCGATATGTCTAGGCTCGCTGAATTCCGCGCCCTTGAACAACAGCTCGCTGCACAGTTGGCTGAGCTGGAAAGCTTGAAAAACGATGATGGTCTCAAACGCGAGATCGAATTTGAGAAAAAGCTTCGCAACTTATTGGGCGAGTACAATTATAGCTTGCGTAACGTTGTTGCCATCCTCGATCCTCAAGCCGCTTCTCGCCGCGCAGCTCCTGCCGCAGTTGCTGAAAAAGGCAATCGCAAGCCGCGCCAGGTCAAGCATTACAAAAACCCGCATACTGGTGAAGTCATCGAAACTAAAGGTGGCAATCACAAGCAGCTCAAAGAGTGGAAGGCTGAGCACGGTGCCGAAGAGGTCGAATCCTGGTTGGCTAAGTAACACTGTTTGAGTACAAATCAGGGCCCTGCGGGGCCCTTTTTTATGGGATAGGGATATATGGGATTTTGAAGGCCAGGTCGAAAAGGAACTTCTGCGCCTTCGGCAGTAGGGGTTTTGCTATGCCAGTTTGCAGTCAAGGTGGAGTTTCCGGAGTTGGACTACATGCTTTCAGGGTGGCCCAGGGTTGTTCTGTTCTTTCACTCGAAAGCCTTCGGGGGGGCACAGTGCGGCTCTGATCTAGTCGGCGTTAGTGCCATTGAGAAAGTCCTCGGCAATGTGGAGCGCGGAAATGTGCTCGCCGTGAGTTATCTCGCTACCGCAGTCGCACTCCCCCTCGTTCGCCTCTCTAAGCCATGTTCCTTCCTGCTGTCTTCGATAGCACCATCCCTTCGTGTAGCCAGCGCCTGTCATCTCCAGCCCCGGATGTTTGACAGTCAGTTCACAGACTTCGAACAGGTCGGGCTCGCGTCGTAGAACCCCGATGCCTTTCTGGTAAAGCGGAAACTCACCCTGTTGAGCGAGTTTGATGAGTGTGTCAGCTTCGAAGGCAACAGTGCCATTCTCGTCGAGCAGGTTGTTTATGTGGGGAAAGTGAAGAGGCGCGCTCTTGCTTGCCGAGCCATACAGCACTAAGTCAGGGATCTTCACCACAATCCCGCTCTCGGCTGCGCCATCAATCGAATCCTGCACGTCAAGGATGTTCGTGCCGCGATAGAAGGCGGTGTGGGTCGGAGCAATTTTCACGTAGCTCGGATGGTACTCAGGAAGATCGAGGGTTCGCCTGAACGCAGGAGTGCCTCTGAGCCCGTCGTCTAGCTTGATTTCAGCCCATGGCAGCCCCATGAGTGCCCTGAGAATGGGATCCTCGGCTGAGGAGGGGAAGAGTGCGTTGGTGAGCCATACAGCCGATTTCAGTGATGCCTTGCTCAAAACCGGCCTTGTATCCAGCGAAGTCGTCGCAGACCAGCTTGCCCTTCCAATCACCCAGGAAGTTGCGTGCATGCTCGCCAGCACGGCTTGGGCTGAAGTCGTAAACCACCGCTTTGAGCGCCGAAAACGGCGTAGTGCTGTAGGCCCAGACGTAGGCCCGGTGGGTTTTCTTCTCGCCCGGCGCAAGCATTTGCACGGGTGTTTCATCGGCGTGGATCACGCCCTGGCTCAGCACTGCTTCACGCAACGCATCGACCAGCGGGTGGAGTCGCACGCCGGTTTGCCCGACCCACTGGGCCAAGGTCGAGCGGGCGATTGCCAGCCCGGCGCGGCCAAAGATTTTCTCCTGCCGATACAGCGGCAGGTGATCGGCAAATTTGGCCACCATCACGTGAGCCAGCAAGCCTGCGGTCGGGATACCTTTGTCTATAACCTGCGCCGGTACCGGCGCCTGGATTAGTGTTTCGCACTGACGGCACCAGGGCTGCCGGGTAGTTCTTCAGAGCACTCCAAGGTACCCAGCTAGTCTGTTGAGCCTGGGATGCGGCATGCAGACCTTTGATGGCATCCGTCACCAATGCGCGCTCACTTCCAGACCCCCAGCGTCCCAAGACTCCAGCGAGACGAGCCAAGGGTTCAATGGCCGCCTCATAGGTCATGGCTTGTGCGGCCAGATGCTCCAAGGTTACGTCCCCGGGTTCTGCGGCAAATAGAGGAGTCAAATGACTGATCGCTTGATGAGCCTGGCTGGTTAATAGGTCATCGAGCTGAATCCGGTGCTCGGGTCTGGCCATAAAGCGTTTGGCCATAGCGAGAGTCAGCTCGATGCCAGCTGGATTCGGCAGACGGGACTGCTGGATAGTCTCAAGCTTGAGGTTCAGCCCGTCGAAGAACGTGTCAGCATCCATCCCGGTTACGGTAGTGGCACGACGCTGGGTGATGAGCTCCTGACCACGCTCACTCAATCGACCCCGGGATAGCCAGTAGGTCGGATACCGACGTGACGGTGCTCTCAAAAACGCCGCCCTCAGCGCATGATGCCACTCACCTGACCATCCTGCGACGATGAGCCCGAACTCATCGATGATGCGATCAAGCAGCGTATTGAACGCCGCCGGGTACTCGCCCAGTTCCACATTGGTATTGAGGATCCTTGCATCCTTGTAATCGCCATGAATTTTCAAGATGTAGCAAGAAGCATGGGTGAGCGGTTCAGCCCCTGCGAGGGCATCTTCCGAGCTGACGACTGTTGGCTCAACGCCGACATCGCGCAGCGCATTTTCCATCAGCCGGTCGAAGTTGGTGGTGATAATCACGCGCACATGACCCGTTTTGACCATGGCTGCGATCGCCCGATGGGCACGGGTAGGCAGCTTCAGGCCGTCCTCCAATTCCTCATCGCTAGGCTCCAGAAAACCCTGGATGATGGCTCGCCGCTCGGTCTGGGTGGTCGCCAGGCGTTCGAGTAGGGTGGAGTAATTGGGTTGCTCTCCTGTCTGACCTGCGTACCACGCCACCCAGTCATCCTGCTCTCCCGCACCCATCGCGATGCCCCAACGTTTCACCAACTCCAGGGTGATTTCCCAGCCGGTCTGAATACCAGCTGAGCGGGATACGCCCGAGCCAAAAAGCACGGCATAGACGCTTTTGTTCTCAAACATGGAAAAGGCGATTTGAGCTGTTGGATCAGGAGCAGCAGCGGTCATACACAATCCTCGTGAGTTGGAGAGGCCAACTGTTCGTATGGGGGAGTTGCATCCGATTAACCACTAAGCCGTCGGCTCACAGTCGGCTCTCATGTTTTCTGCCAGGTGCTCGATCCTAGAGGTGCCTGGGATGGGGAACGTGACAGGGGAGTACTCAAGCAGCCAGCGCAGAGCACTGCGGGACGTCGCCGAGGCATCTTCGGACTTAAGGTATTTTCCAGCCCCCAAAGGGGCATACGGGACGAAAGCGATGCTGTTTTCCTTACACCACTGCACCACGTCTTTGCACTCGGCGTTCAGAAGGCTGAAGGCATTCTGAACTGCCGCAATCGGAGCGATCGCTGCTGCCTCGATGGTTTGAGCAACGGTCACTTTGGACAATCCCAGTGCCTTGATCTTGCCCTCTGCGCGCAACTGCTCCAGCTCCCCGACCTGATCTGCGAGCGGTACGTTGGGATCAACTCTGTGCAGGTAGTAAAGATCGATTGCTTCGACTCCGAGCTTTCGCAAGCTCATCTCGACACACTGGCGTAGATAGGCCGGCACACCGCACGGTGTCCATTGCCCTGGGCCCTGGCGGGTAAACCCGCCTTTCGTGGCAATGATCAAATCCTCTGCGTAGGGATATAGAGCTTTGCGGATCAACCTTTCGGCGTCGTGCGGGCCGTAAGCGTCGGCGGTGTCGATGTGTTGGACACCCAATGCCACCGCCGAGCGCAAGACCTCGATCGCGTTTTTCTCGTCAGCAGGCGGCCCCCAGATGCCTGGCCCTGTCAGCCGCATGGTGCCAAAACCTAGGCGACGTATCTTCTTTCCGGCCAGCATCCCGTGTGTCGTGAACTTCATGCCAACCCCATGCGCAGGAATACATCGGCGGTGATTTGAGCTAGACGCGCCTCGCGCGCCGCAGGAGTCAGCACCTGGTGATGGATTGAGTGCCGCTCAAGTAGCGCATGCAGGTGGGTGTCCACTGATGCTCTGTAGCGACTGTCCGTGTCTCGCCCCGGGCCGAGAGCGATGGAGGGATCCAGCTTCGTGGCAAGAACGGTCGTGTAGTTGGGGCTGTGATTCATGATTACGGCCCCAATGGCCTCTACTTCATGCGCAGCCAAATCGCAGCCTCGGTACTCAACGGCAGCGTTCCAGTACGCCACTGCATCCATGACAGGGCGATCAACCAACACAACATCAGCGTTGACGCGGGCAGCGTGCTCCGCTTCAAGCGTCCGGTCGATGAACCACATTGTTGAGTCGTATGTGTGCTGGGTGAGCAGAGGAATGCCTCGCTCAACAGCAAGTGCCCCGAAGGAGGGGATGACTTCGACGCGGATCCCCTTCACCTCAAGTACCTTCCTCAAGTCGGCACAGAAGGTGGATTTGCCGGTTGAGTGCGTGCCGGCAACCCCGATTACGACCGAACTCACCACAAGCTTCCCTGTTCAGGTGTGGGTGTTTTGTCCACGGTCTGAATCTTGAGCTGAGCGATCTTGCAGACTTCTGGCCAGCTATTGAGGAGGGAGTCCTCAATCAAACGGCCCAGGAGGAGGGCGGTTACTCGGGCGTCCTCCCCGGCGCGATGCAACTCGCCCGAAACTTCAGCGTCCAGGCCAGTCAGAGCCAGCAGCGCGGAGAGGCTATGGCTTTGAGCATCTGGGTACACATGGCGTGCAAGTTTCAGCGTGTCTATCACACCAAGCGGGGCCCAGTCGGGCAGATGGCGCTTCATCACTCCGTAGTCGACTGACGCGTTGTGCGCGACGAACCATTTGCCCTGAAGGTGTTGTTCGACATCGTCCCGCAGCTCTTCCCAAACAGGTGAGCTCTGCACTTTTGTGTTGCCGATGCCGTGCACACGCTTGGCTTGCCAGGTGATGGGGTTTGGCGGTTTGATGAGCCAGCTTGAAGGCTCATCACCCTCGACGACAGGGAACGAGGCGATAGCCAGCTCCACGAGGTCAGGCGGTGTGTGGCCATTACCCTCAACGTCGACAATTACGATGGGCTCGGAGGGCCACTGAAACTCCGTATCAGTCATCAGATATTCCTCTGCGCTTCCGCGCGTCCATGGCGATCATAGTGATGTGGCTTGTCGGCATCGTGCACCTGGTACCCAAGCGTGTGCTGCATGAAGTACCGGCGCTGTTCATCGAGGCCGCGAACAATGATGGAGCGTTCTGTTACCACCGGTTCACCCTCAGCGCCCAGCCGCTGGCATAGGCTGCTGAGAAGCGCCTCATCGGGCTTCTTCCAAGCGGCCTGGCATGTGGCGTATTGAGCGGAAGGGCATGTGTCACACAGCTCGGTGATCCCGAAATGGCCGTTGTAATCGGGCTGCTGGTGGGCATAGGCAACCCCACATGAGGTCTTGCGGAATATCGGAGTGCTTGGAGCGTGCGCTTGATAGATGCTCAGCAACCGTTGCTCCTCCTCCAGCGGCAGCAGCTTACGTCTGGCGGTTGAGGTGTAGGGCTCGGGAATACCCTGGCTTTGGTAGTACCGAGCAATCTCTTGTCGATAAAACAGCCCGCTGAACACCGTTGCGTGGGCGTGTTTTGCGAGCTGCGCGGCGCGAGCGATGTGTTCCTCGGAATCGTTAAGCCCAGGGACAATTGGTCGCCAGTAGAGCAACGTCCGGTAACGCTGCGCATGTTTGAACAGGGTTCGCAGGCTATTGGCTGCGATCGACGATTTGATGGGCTCGATCTTCGGGTCTTCGATGCCTGAGTAAGTCACCAGCACCGTCAGCTTGATGTTCGTCAGGGCATTGAAGCGTTCGCAGTCCTCGGGCGTCACACGCCAGCGAGTGATCACAAGCACGTTGTTGGTAAACCCTGCCTCATCGAGCAGTCGCAGCAGGTTATGGGTATGGCCTTTCACGTCCGGAAGCATCGGATCGGTTGCTCGGTTGAAAAGCTGAATCGGCGTGATATGAGGCTGGAAGAAGCGATGCGAAACGAACTGCCTGAAGGCTTCTTCGTCGGTCATCACAGCCTGGGGAGTGCGCTGCTCGAAGTTACCGAACAGGTGCCTCACGCAGTAGCTGCAGTCCAGGGGGCAGCCGACGATATGGTTCAGGCTGAGGCCACTTTTACGGTACTCGACAGGATCCCGGAGGCTCGGGTTGACCAGTGCCAGTTGCGTGGCGTTGATGACAGCGACGTTTCTATCCATGGACGCGCTCCTTGCAGCTCAACCGAGTTGCAGATGTTCCTTCGAGGTGTGCCTATCCATCCTGGAGCGTCCTCGGAACTGGGGTGAAGCACTACCAGGCAGGCGAGCTGGTAGGCTATCAATTTGCCATCAAATTGGGCAATGAAGATTTCCATGCGGATTGACACTCCGTCTCTTGGCGCGGAAATCGTCACTGCCATGCATGCCTATGCGCGTCAGATCAATGCCCCAGTGATCCCCAACTGCTCTGGAAGCTCGGCCCATCCGACATGGGAGGTTGGGTTGGTCGACTGATTTGAATCGTAACCGGGATCGGGAAATCCACACCCACCATCGCTACCTCACCCTGCTTTAGGTTTGGCAGGAATGCTGCAGCGGAGCGATCGATCTCACCGCAGGCTCGTTCAACGACTTCGCGGTCACGGTCGTTCGTAAGCCGGTGGACGAGCAGGGTACCCATCTGACTGAGCACGCCTTCAGTTATGTCGCGTGGTCGTTGGGTCGCCAAGCAAATGTTCAGCCCGTATTTTCGACCCTCTTTCGCGATCAGTTCGAAGGCATCCAGATTCTGTAGGTCATCCTCGTTACCAACGGTTTTGCCCAGGAAATTATGGGCCTCGTCGAGGATGGTGATTAGTGGTCTCATCCTGAAAACCTCAGCCCGGGCTCGCTGCAGCAGTAGTCTGCCGATAACGTTGGCCACTACCTCACGGGCGTTGAACTCGTATCCAATTGAGCTCAAGCAGACCCTGAACAGCCTCTTGTCGCTACGAATGAAGCTGTCCAGTTGATCTACGAAACTGGAAAGGCCGGCAGCGGGACTGAAGACGCAGCCCAGCGACGGCGACTCCATCACGCCGAGGATGCGGGTCATCAGAGATGTGCAGTGAGAGATTTCATTACTGGCTCCCCCGAAACGCTCAGAGTCGTTGTAAGCGGTCGGGAAGCAGCACTCCTGCACCAGCTGAGATACCAGTTTGCGAGGGTTGAATGGCGTTGTTGGATTTCCTACCAGGCTTGCGTTGTTGCCTCTCTTCATGGCCTCGCGATAGACGTCTTTCGATTGGTCTACCTTCAAGACGATGTGCCTCGGGAACAGGTCAGGTGCGAGATGTACGAGTCGGAGGCTTTTGATCGCTTCCCTCAGCTTCGGCCCTTGTGTCTTCCCTGATGGCTGGAAGAGGGCAATGAAGTCGGATTCGGTGAAGCTAGTCGGGGGAATCGCGACCTCTACAGAGCCTTCAGCCCGGTGGAGGGGGCTGCCAAGGTGGCAATGAACCGTGTCATCGCCAACGAGCGAGCGGTATTCGCCCGTGGCATCAATCAGCACTACTTTGGCTGAGAAGCGGCGACACTCCTCGATCAGCTTGGATGTCGTCCAGCTCTTGCCTCCGCCTGTGGAGCCCAGGATTGCGCAGTGCCGTCCGAATATCTTTTCGGGAGTGACGGCAATAGGAAATCCGCCATCCCCGGCAACGTGACCAAGGTTCAACGCTACCTCAGGTGGCGCACCGTCCACACCCGTTGAGGTCAACAAAGGGATCTGGGAAATGAATTCTCCAGGGGCGGAGTAGACCCGATCGCCAAGCCGTGGATATGAGCTAACTCCTGCTGTGACTCGCAGCGATTGCGGGTTTACGGAGCCCAGAAGGCGTATGAAGCCTATTGCGTCGATTTGGCGGCTACCTGCAAAGTCCTGTGAAATCTCCGAGCGATCCCTGTCAGGCAGCGTCACTTCGGTTATGCGCCCGAGCAGCACTGCTTGCTGGCCTTCAATGAGCACAAGCTCGCCGACCTCACCTTTGCCGTAACGGTTGTGGCCCAAGTATTGGCCGCTCACATTGCCGGCATGCGCCAGGTTCGTCTTTACCAGCTGGGCACTCACACTCGAAACCACACCAATTTTGAGATTGCTGGCCAGAATCCCGTCGAGAGCACTCATGCGTTTTGGCTCCCCAGGCGTCTGACGGCATTCGCCAACTGCTCTGCTGGAGAAGCTGTTCTCAGGTGCGGAATGTGGCTGACAAGATCGCTGAACGAGCCACTGACGAAGTGGATGTCCAGGCCACGCTTGGCGAGGTCATGGAATCTGCCCCAATAGTCGCTTGAGCCATGGTGTCCCCGGTTATGCAGGTGCGTGATGCACTGGAAGTCGCAGAGTATGAGTTTCAGGCTCGGGTTAGATTGGATCGCTGAGAAGATTGGCTCAGAGAGGTGATCATCGTTGAAGCCGAATCCCCCCACGATGAGACAACTGTTGGGCTGACGCAGAAACTCCAGGTAGCGCGACAGAAGCTCTAGGTGAGGCTGCAGGAATGCCTGCTGGTACTTGCCTTTGGCTGGGTAGATGAGGCACGCGTTCGCAGGTGTAGGCGCTGTGTCCTCGTAGATGTCCTTTCCCTCTCTGCTCCAGCTCACCGATCCATGCAACTTCAGTAGCTGGAACACACCTTCGGCGAACTCATGACCTTCCACCTCTCGCCTGACGATGTCGTAGCTGAAATGTTTCCCATCGAACCGCCGCCTGCGGGTGTAGGAGAATCCATCAATGGCCATCATCCCGAGGTCAGAGGCTGCTGTCTCGAAGCACATATCATAGTTTGTGGTGAAGACCTTCAGGCGAGGGTCTCGGACTCGTCGTCTCGCCAGCTTCTGCAGCAACTGCCTGTATGCAGAGATATCGGCGCTTGGGGCTCGCAGGAATGCTGAGCATGCATCTAGGATGACTGCTTTGACCCCGCTGACAAACCCTTCGACGGTGGCGTCTTTATTGAAGGCGAGATAGGCGTCGCATTGAGAAAGGAAATGCTCGATATTTGGATTTATGGTTTCTTTGTAGCGCACCACATCCATCACGCGCCCTGCCGCCTCAGTGGGATCCCCTGAGCCGGGTGTGCACATGGAGCGCTTCCACAGATCCCACATGCTCGGCCCACCTGGTGCACCAAGCGAAGTCCCACTTCCAGCCAAAAAGCCAAGATTGGGAACTTGCAGTGCCGCAGCGAGCATGTCCGACAGTGCTGTGCGGTTTGAAACGATCCTTGTTGGATCAGGTGGTGGTACGCCCTTGAGGACTATGTAGGCTTCTTCATTCAAAGGCGCCCAATCAGAAGCCCCTGGTGCTAGGTAGGCTTGAAGGCCCTTACGGTTGGCATCAAGCTCCACAGGTTTGTCAGCAGGGGGCGGGGGGGCTACGGCTTCTACAGAAAGGGCTGGGGCTGGCGGGGCGTTTTCGTTGGACATCAACACGATCCTTGAGGGGGCGTATCCCGATGGCGTGCTATGGGCCAATCGAGTGCGCGTGATGAAACCTGTGGGCAACGCAGTATTGGCATAATGACATCGGTGCTATGGCGCCGGAAGGTAAGCGTCTGCCGAACACATCTTGCACCAGCCCGTTTGGTGCGGGGTCAGCATATGAGCGAAGGTCAGTGCGCTGTGAACCAGCTGGGGTGTAGCACAGGAAAATGTTCCTTCAGCCAATCCACAAATGCGTCGACCTGAGGCGCAAGATGCGTTCTGCTTGGATAAAGCACGGATACCAGGCGAGGCTTTGGACGAAATGCCCTGAGCACTTCAACCAGTTCTCCGCTTGCGAGGAATGTCTCAACGGCAATGCCAGGAGCTTGAACAATGCCGAAGCCTGCAACACCGCACTGAACGTAGGCATTCGACTCATTCACAGTGATTCCACCATGAGGCGTGTGTGGACGATCTTTGCCGTCTACCGAGAAGTGCCAAGGCAGCGGTCTGTTATTTTGACCGGAAAGGAAGCTTACACATTGGTGGTCTGCTAGATCTTGTAGGGTTATGGGTGCCCCGCAGGCTTGGAGATAGCTTGGAGACGCACAGGTCACCATGGTGGCGGTGCCAATTTCTCTGGCCACCATGCTTGAATCCGGGAGGTCACCAATTCGCAATACACAGTCGATGCCCTCGGCGACGAGATCTACCGTACGGTCGGTCACGCCTAGCGCAAGCTCGATTTCGGGAAATGCCTCTGTAAATCTCCTAAGGCTTTCCATGAAGCTGCGCTGGGAAAATGCAGTTGGGATGTCAATTCGAAGCCGACCTCGCAGCGTCGATCCACTACGGTCGAACATGGAAGTGGTTTCTGCGATGGTTGCTAAAATCTCTTTGACGCGTTCGTAAAACCGCTCGCCCTCAGCCGTCAGTTTTACTTTACGCGTAGTGCGCTGGAACAGACGGACACCCAGCGAGGCTTCCAAATCCTGAATGGTGCGTGTGACGTGCGGGCGTCCGGCCTGCATTGCCTCAGCGACTTTGGTGAAGCTCCCCAACTCCGCTAGCTTGGCGAATACTTGCATCGACTGTAGAAGCTCCATAAGTCTCTTCTCGGGAACATGTTAACTGGGTGATTGTTGCTGATCAGGATAACAATCCTGTTCGTTTCTGCACATTTATCTATAGCCGGGAAACCTCAACAATGTCCTCAGCGTAAGGGAGGAGCTTTCCTCACCTGCACATTCAAAATTGTTGGAGACAAAAAATGAAAGCGTGGCTTCTGAAAGATTTCGGCTTGGATAATCTGGTACAGGGCGAAACGGAAACCCCCGTGCCCCAAGCTGGTGAACTGCTGGTTAAAGTAGGCGCTGTATCACTCAATTTCCGGGACAAGGCCATCGTTGACGGCATCTATGAACCTCACCTGGTGCCCAAGCCACTGATCCCCGTCAGCGATGCGGCGGGGACTGTCGTGGCAGTTGGTGATGGTGTCAGCCGCTTCGCTATCGGAGACCGGGTCAACTCACACCTCTACTCACGTTGGTTGGACGGCATGCCTGGGCCAGATGAGCCTAACTACTGCTTTGGATCGCCATTGCCTGGTGGTCTGGCGGAATACATGATCATCCATGAAGACAGCGCGGTAGGTGCCCCTGACAACATGTCAGATGAGGAAGCAGCGACCCTTCCAATTGCTGCTCTGACGGCGTGGTATGCGCTCGTCGATTATGGCCAAATCGAGACCGGCCAAACCGTTTTGGTTCAGGGATCTGGAGGTGTTTCTGTTTTTGCAGCACAAATTGCTACGGCTTTGGGAGCCAAGGTTATCGTCACCTCCAGCCGTGATGACAATCTGGAAGCTGTAAAAAAACTGGGCGCTGTTGCTGGTGTGAATTATCGCACTACCCCTGAATGGGCAGAGGAAGTTCTGAAGCTCACTGACGGCAAGGGAGTGGATCTTCTGCTGGATGTGGCAGGCGGTGACGGCATCAATCAATCGATTGCTGCAACAAAGGTAGGTGGACGTATCGCACAGATCGGCTTTCTGACAGGCCAAACCTCTGCCCTGAACCTGATGCCTATGATTTTCCGACAAACAACGATTCGCGGCATAGCCGTTGCTCCACGCTCGTCATTTGACCGAATGAACGAATTCTTGAATGAGCACAAGATTCGCCCGGTAATCGACCACGTGTATCCATTCGATCAAGCACGCGAAGCGTACGAACATTTGGCCAGAGGCGCCTTTGGTAAGGTAGTAATCAAAATCGAGTAGAATCAGGCCACCTGGAGTTACGCCGCAAATTTCCGCATTGAAATATGCGCGGTCAGATGGCCACCCAATTATGTGGCAGCAGATCGGCAATCTCACTCGCCCGCTGCGACGGCAGGCGCGTGAGCACGTCCTTCAAGTAAGCGTACGGGTCATGCCCGTTGAGCCGTGCAGACTGGATCAAACTCATGATCGCCGCCGCCCGTTTGCCACTGCGTAATGACCCTGCGAAGAGCCAGTTCTTGCGTCCCAGAGCCCATGGCCGGATCTGGTTCTCTGCCCAATTATTATCAATGGGTACGGCCCCGTCATCGAGGTAGCGCGACAGCGCTGCCCAGCGTTTTAGGCTGTAATCAAGCGTTCTGCTGATGGCCGAACCTTCGGGCACGAGATCTCGCTGGGTGATCATCCAGGTATGCAGCCTCTCCATCACCGGGACGGCTTTTTCCTGCCGTATTTGGCGCCGTAAATCTGGCTCCAGGTCGCGGGCTTCGCGTTCGATTTCGTACAATAACTGGATGTAGCGCAGGGCTTGTTCGGCGAGCATGCTCTTGTTGGTGGCGTGCATTTCGAAGAACTTGCGCCGGGCATGGGCCATGCAGCCGATCTCGGTCACGCCGAGTTCAAAACTGGCCTTGTAGCCACCAAAATCATCACAGACCAGCTTGCCTTTCCAGTCTTGCAGGAAGTTGCGTGCGTGTTCTCCTGCGCGACTGTGGCTGAAATCGTAAACAACCGCTGCTGTTTCGCAGAACTGGCTGGTGGCGTAGGCCCAAACATAGGAACGATGGGTTTTCTTCGCGCCCGGGCTGAGCATCTGCACCGGCGTTTCATCGGCGTGGATGACCTGCTGTCCGAGCACTACGTCGCGCAACGCCTCGACCAGAGGCTGTAACTGCACGCCAGTTACGCCAACCCATTGGGCCAGAGTTGAACGTGGGATGGCCAAACCGGCTCGACCAAAAATTGACTCCTGACGGTAGAGAGGCAAATGGTCGGCATACTTCGCAATCATGACGTGGGCCAGCAACCCGGCGGTCGGGATGCCCTTGTCGATGACCTGCGCCGGCACTGGCGCCTGGATCAGTGTTTCGCAGTCATCACAGACCCATTTGCCACGGACATGGCGCTCGACAGTAAATACGCCAGGCCTGTAATCCAGTTTTTCGCTGACGTCTTCACCGATACGCTTGAGTGCGCACCCGCAAGGACAATGAGTGTTGTCCGGTTCGTGGTGGATTAGCGTGCGTGGGAACTCCGCCGGCAACGCCGTGCGCTTGGGCTTTTGCTTTTTATCGGTCGTAGGCGGAGCTGTTTGCAATGCCTGAAGCTCAGCCTCAATCGCCGCGATATCGGTATCGATCAAATCGTCCAGCAAGCTAGCCTGCTGCGGATTTAACTGCTCGCTACTCTTGGCAAACTTCAACCGTTTGAGCTGTGCAATTTCGTGGGTCAGCTTCTCGATAACCGTTTGGTCGCGGTGGATTTTTTTGCCCATTGTCTCGACTGTCTGATCGAGACTTTCCACGCGCTGCATCAACTGCGCTGCCAGAGCGCGCAGTTGTTCAGGGGGTAGGAGGTCGAGATTGGGCAGCGAAGTCATGCCGACGATTTTGCCAGAACAGGCGAAAACCGACGACAGGCTGATCGGATAATTGCACGGCCAGGCGGCACGTGGCAGAGGTTATAGGATGGAAATTGCGTTGCCAGGCCCGACTCTTTGCCAAGGCAACCCCAGCACCAGGGCATGCAGTTGCTCGGCGGCCAACTCTATCTGCGAGCCGTGCCGAGAACCGGGCCAGATGAACTTTCCCTGATGCAGGCGGCGGGCCGCCAGCCAGATACCCAGCCCATCGTGCACCAGCACTTTCATGCGATTGGCACGGCGGTTGGCAAACAGATAAGCACAGTGCGGCTGCGCCGCACCGAACACAGCGACCACCCGCGCCAGCGCGGTTTCGGTGCCGGCGCGCATGTCCATGGGCTCGGTGGCAAGCCAGATGGAGTCGATGCGGATCATCGCAACAGCTCTCGCAAAAAGGTTGCGCAGGCAGCCGCGCTTTCGGTCGGCCAGCTAACTTTGACGGTGCCGCGTGGGTGTGGGATTTCGAGGCAGATCATGGCCGGGGTGATATCTGATCGTGACGCCGATGACGGTAATGCCACGGGGATAAAGGCAGGTTGCAGGACGGCACTTTTCTGCGATTGCAGCCGAATCCACTTATGGACGAGGTTCGCGTTGAGGTCGTGGCTCAGCGCGACGCTGGCAATCGAAGCGCCAAGCTGGGCACACTCTTGAATGACTTGGGCCTTGAAGGATTTGGAGTAAGAACGTCGTTGTGGCTGCATGAAATACCCGCTTAAAAGACTAGAACTGGTGTCCACCTAAATTTAAGTGCACACCATGTCTTGGCTTTACGGTGCAGGGTAGATGACTTGGCCGGACGGATACGCCGGAAGTGGGGTAGGAGGGTGAATCTAGCGAAATTAGTTACAAGGCTCATCGGCTAGCCGGCGAGGGAAAGAGAGCTGCTACAACCAATACGTCGAGGTGATCGCTCATATCGTCTCTCGGCTTCGCGGCCAACCGGCCAAAATGCTCATCCCGCTCCCGTCTCCCCCAGGCAAGCTGCCACGTTGAGTGTGATGGGGGTCTTACCGACCCCGCCTTGGCGTGGTTTTGAGGGTCAGAGGTTTCCCAAGGGGAGGTGCGAAGAAATGAGAGCTTTGCCCCGGCGAAATCAATTGGTTGCCCAGTAAAATCCGAGCGTCTTGACACGTCTCGCGTGTCTTCTAATCTGATGCCAGACGCCTTCTACAGGCGTTCCGCCGTGAGCTGGAAGCGGCCAGACAATATGAGAAACCATTGCCCCGTTCGGCGGGGAGTTCGTTTTCTATTGTCTGGAGATCGCGATGAAGCCAGACCTACCACCCGTTTCTCCCCTTAAATTCCCTCCGCTGAACCTCGATCAGCCCCTTGAAAGCCGTCTCAAGCTGCCGGATGGGAGCATGGTGAAAGAGGGCTACAGAGATCCCGACTGTTTTGACATACATTGCCAGAGCAGATTTGGAAGGAGCTGGTTTTCCATAAGGGCCGAGTGTATTGAACACCTTGAAGCTCGCCTCGGCGCAATCAGCGTACGGATCAAGACGCTAGAAACCTTGTTAAAGCAAGGGCAGCCTCCCGAGAGCCTTCTCACAGCGTATGACGACATCTATGAGCAACTTGAGATGGTATACGCGGATGGCTCGTTGGGAGCGTTGGTAATGATCTCAAAGCTCTATCTTGTGGGGGCCCAGTTCCCCCCGCTGGCTACACCTGGCGGAGGCCTCAAAGCTGCAGTGATGGCTGCAGAGCTCGGGTATGTGTCGGTGTACAGCTTCCTGGGGGATTACCACCTGGGGGAGGGGCGGGCTTATGAAGCTGCCGAGGCCTATGAATCAGGAGCGTACAAAGGATGTAGTGTCAGTAAGTACCAGTTGGCTCAGTTTGCGGAGCGTGGTGTTGGAGGGCAGTTGAAAAGCGTTCGAGCCGCATTCGATCTTTATGCAGAAGCCACAACGGGAAATTACCCACCTGCATGGGTTGCGATGGCTCGGCTTTGGTTGCGCAATCCTGGAGAGATGCCGAGACCTGAGCATCTTGTTGGGATGTTGAAGGAGTGTGTCGAAATGAGGTGCGAGGGGGCTGCAACGGCCTTGGCTGAGATCTATTTGGCTCACGACCATTCCTCTGACACGAAGCGTATGGTGATGTCGCTCTATCGGTGTGCAGCGGTCGGAGGCGATATCGAAGCGCAGCTCAAGCTCGCGAGCTTGCTGGCGGGCGAGGGGGCCTGGGAGATGGAAATAAAACCGGATCTTGAAGAGGCGTTATGGTGGTATGAGTGGGTGTATGACTCTGAAAATGCTTCGCCCGCCCAGGCAGTTCTGGCCCACTTAAAACTGGGCCACCTGTTCATGGCCAAGGATCAATATGACCGAGCGGCACATCACTTCGCCTTCGCTTCTGACACTCACCTTGAGGCTGCTGAGCTGCGCAGGATCTGCGAAGAAAAGGGGGAGAATCTCAGACGCTGGCGGCAGCACAATACTGGCGGTGAGTGTCTGTAACGAGTCGACTGGGCCGAAAAGCGGCTTGTGGGGTTGATGCACACTGGGCGATAGGGTCATTTCCATCGCCCTGTTACCTCTGGCTTTCCAAGCGACAGGCTCAGGGTCTTAGTTGGGCATAACCTGCTTCTTACCGTTCACGAAAATGTAGGTGTCTGGTTCCCATTCAAACTGCAGTTTTGCTGTGTTCGACGAGGCGAGCTTGGTGTCCGAGGCTTCGAATTGGTTGAAGTCCATGGTGCCTTGATAGATGTAGTTCTGGCCCGCGTCGATCTGGGCGTCGTCAGCCAGCCGGATGCGTTTGATGACATCGCCGAACATGTCCTTCAGCACAACCGTGCCCTTCACGCCAGCCAGGGCCTCAGCTGTATTGTTCTTGAAGGCCACACTGATGCTGAAATACTCCGAGTATTTGCTTCGCTCGTAGTCCTTGGGATTGAGCTTTAGCTCAACCAAGGAGGCAGTGAGGGTGGCGTTCATTTCCTTGAGGGCCGCGAGCTGCTGTTGCTTGATCTGCTCGGCCAGGAGCCTCTGCTTTTCTTGCTCAGCTGCCTTCTCGTCCAACCAGGCTTGCTGGGACTTCAGAGCATCATTGACCGTCATCTCGGTCACGGTTTTATTGCCCCCAAACGCACTTGCTACCGCGAGGCGTGTTGCATACCCAATGAAGAGCTTCTTTTCGTCATCGGACAGCTTGGACACAGCATCCTTGAGCCCCTGGTCTTCTGACCATTTGGCCATGTCCGCTGGAAGCATCGCCTGCTTTGGATCGCTGCAACCAGCCATCAATAAACCAGCCATCAAAATGGCAGCCACTTTTGTGCGCATCGTATTTCCCTATGTTTAAGTCGGTTGTAGCTGCGAGGTTTGCGGCCCTGTTTAACCTGAGGCCTTCCTGCCCGGCGACCTTCGTCCGCATGCGGTGAAACCAAATGTGACTGGCCTTTGAGCGTGATGGTTATACGACAGTGGCGCAACGCTATCAAGACGGTGGGGACAGTGCACACGAGTTCCCGGGGCAGACACGAAGTAGTGGCTCATCGCTATTGCCACATCGCCCATCGACGGGCACCCTGATTCCTATTTGCTTGGAGGCGTTGCAGTGGGCGCTGAGGAAAAGCGGTACGCGAGGGAGCGGTTCACAAAGCAACTGATTCGGATTTGTGAAGCGCTGGACAAGGTATCGACCCGTGAATTTGAGTACATGCTGTTCGATGAGCCGCGCGTCTGTCGTATGACAGTCAACCAGCTTTGGGTATTCGGCTCATACGCACGCGGAGCTCTGACGTGCGGGGATTTGGATATTGTCGTCAAATACACGAAGGCGTTGGGCGGCAAGCCAATGCCAAAGGTCTACACACGTGCGTTCTTCGGCTTATGCCCAGGCGTAAGGTTCTACGATGGGGATCCGCAGGAGAATAGCTCCGGTGCTGAGCTATCCGGCGCGGTGCTCATTTGGGATGGCAGTGACGATGAAAACGTGTGGAGGGCGAGAATCGACTCGATCGTGCCCGATGCAGATGCGGGAAGGGCTCCACGCGATACTGACTGCATCCCGTTGCGTTCGGAGCAGTTGCGCACCCACGGTGATGATTTCATCCGTGCTGCAAAGCTTTACCAGGAAGGTTTTCTTGAATGGGATTACTTCCCTCTCAACGATGAGCTGATGAGCCCCATCCCGGGCTCAGGTTTATCTCGAAGAGATTCCAGGCTGATCACTATCGCGAGTGACATGACCCAAAAAACCCGTGATCTGGTGCCCGCCATCTGGCGCGTCGCAAATCTGACTGAGCCCAACGGGACATGGAGTGAGGCAGTCGCCGAGCGTGCAACGTTTCGCTGCGGGAGCACTTTGATTCATGTCGGGACGCCGACGTTGTCACTCCGTTGCTTTGAGAGCATGAAGACTCGCCAGTTGATGCTCATCCCTCACCGCACTGCACGAGGCCCGAATGGCATCTGGCTCATTCGGCGCGGGCCTAAACACCCCCAGGTGCTCGGGTTGAAGAAGCGCTCTGTATTCTTCATCGGCGTGCCCGGTATGCCTGAGCTTGTCTGCGCTCGGCATCAATCTGAGGATGTACGCATCCTCGAACTGTTCGACACCAAGAGCCAGGCGAAAGCAGCTATCGCCGAGACATTTTCAAAGCCTGAGGAGGGGACAGTAAGCCAGGCTGAAAATGGAGAGATCTTTGACCTGATAGTGCAGGCTGATGTTCTGGAGCATGGCGTCGAGCAAATAGCGATTACGGATCTAGGCCGTCGGTACCTTGACCAGGCAGGGAAAGGGGAGGATAGGGAGTGGCTAACTGGCTTTGCGCAAGAGCTCCCAGAAACAGAGGCTTGAATGACGTAGAGCTGCTGGGCTTGCCGAAGCTCAGCGGTTTGCCATGAGGTGCTGATGGTTCGACTACCTCTCCGTGTGCTTCGCCGTTAACTAGGCACCCGTCGAAGCCACCTATCAAACTACAGCATATGGAGCGATTGTGGTCGCGTACTTATAACGAGCGCGAACGCCCTTGCCGACTGAGACTCCTACTCCAACGAAGCTCTCGTACGAGCCCGTCCAAGGCCCAGGTCATCCAAGTGCACCCGTCATTTCGCTGCGTCCCTCTGCTTCCCGTTGCCGCCAGGTTCGCGGATCGACCAAAGCCATTCTGGCGGCGAGAGGCACGCTGATCTTTGCTTTCAAACGAGCTTTTTTGAGGCTCCGGCGTTGTTTGTTGTTCATCTTGGGTGACCTGTTAAAGGTGGGGTTGAGCGCCAGAGGTTAACCAAGGAGGTGGGGCGAAGAAATGAGAGCTTTGCTCCTCCAAAATCCATCGGTTGGCCATCGTAATTAACGTCAAGTCTTTGGTATGTGCGATACGTTTTCAGATGTTATGATTGCTCGAAGCTCCCGATTCTCTATAATCAGCATTTCGTTAATGGATGCAAGCTTGGCTATCTGGAGCTTTAGTTCCTTGTTTTCTGTCCTGAGCTCGGTGTTTTTTGTTTTTTCGGATTTTAGTTCGCTGTGTTTCAAGTCTCGCTGGGTTCTACTTGATTTGTCTTGCTCGGTTCTAATTATCTCCGCGACTTTTGGGTAATGGTTATGGATCAGCGATGCCGAAACTCCAGCTTCCCTTGCTACCGCTGAAATAGACACCTTGGTTTCGTCATTGTTAGAGCGATTGTTTCTTATCCGTGCTAGGGCTAAAAGAATTAGTTTTTCCCGATCTTCAGCAGGCTTTCTAGAGTTGTTCATTGTTTTTCTCAGGGCTGTGGCCAAGTTTGGTTAGAACTGCGGCGTATCTCTCAATGTCACGAGTGATTCGGACAATACCTGCTTCTCCAATATCCTTAACGTCGAGAAGATTCTTAAGGTTAGCGTACAATTCCTCATAAATTCGTACATGAGTTTGCCCGATTGCGGCGTTACTGCAGTCCGAGCAGCGCCCTCGATCCATTGAATTCCCGATGCATGCATTATTATCAGCGGTGCACCAGGCATGCCCATTGCTACGTATAGCCGTGCTTTCAGAAATTGACTTGATCATAGAGGCATGATTTTTGAAGAGCGCTAAGTTGTCAGGGTCACGTTGCCACTCCTTGAGGCTGGCGCCATACCCTCCGGCTAATACGCTCTCGTCCAACCAGCTTTCCACTGTCTCCTTTTTGATTGCGGCAAGCTCGGTTTCGATTTCATCATATAGCTCCAAATCGAAACTCTGGGCCCACGAGTCATCCAGAGCGTAGCCAAGCGTCATATCCATTGACCAGTGTTTGAAATGCTCTTTCAAGTATCGCAGGTCACCAAATTTGCTGTGTGCAACATAGTTTGCAAACTTCTTCCGAAACTGATGGCTTGAAATATTCCAGTCTAAGCCAGTAAGCTCGACAAACTTTTTGAGTTGTTTATTCCAGCTGCCCACTGAAAGTGTGCGCGCCTCTGCATTCTTACTAGTGGCCACACCAAGGAATAAGGACTCTTGGTGTGCCTTGGCGATAGCGATTTCTGGGTCGAATGGGTCAGTTTTTTCACGCCTTGCAATTTCATCAGCGATCATGGCCTGGTACGGTAACGCAAAACGCTCCATGATTTTCACTGCATCGATTCCGATAGAAGGAATCATCCAGTTGCAGATGCCGGCGTAAGTTTTTTCAGATTCGGCGCTGATCCAATAGTAAGTTTCGCCATCATCGTCAATTGTGTCGTGATACCCGCCAGCTTTGAGATTGGCAAGTTCGTGATTTCTACAGCCTGATGTGCTTGAAATTACGATGTAACAGGCGGTTCTGAGGTGTATGATTTCCTCTCTCAATACGCTGGCGCCATTCTCGTAATTGTGATTTTCTAATACTTTTTTCCTTTCGGCAGTATATTTGCTCTGTCCTCTTGCGCCAAATTTTATCTTGACTTCGTCTAGGTCGTCACGAATATCCAGTAGGCGGCTTCCATTTTTAATGAGCTCATGAGACTTGGCAAATAGCGAGCTAAAAATCAAGTCAGGCATGAGAGGCGTAGAGCTCGTGGTTTTATGCTGGGCGTTGCTGCCTGTGAGTCGCGCTAACCCTAACGCAGAGGTCTCAGGCCATGGATGCGCTTTCAGAGGGTGGTTGGTGTGTTGGCTTAGTTCAAATAGTGCCTCAATGGCAAGGAAACGTCTGGAAATGGTAAGTTTTGCAATCGGTTTGCCTCTAGCGGTTATTAATGTACTTGTTTCTTGGGCGAAATTGTGGAAAATAATTTTGGGGATGTCCTTGAGGTTCGTTACGCCCAGTTTTTTTAGATAGCGAATGAAGTGCAGCAAGTCATTAAGCATGTTGCGTAGCGTCGAGCCTTTTGGCTTTCTGGTGCCTTCTCTTCCCCAGATTAAGTACCGGTAGGCAATCTCCTTGATTGCATCTCTGTACTCGGCTGGGTATCGGGAAAAGTCTACGATGGTATGACTTCTAGCGCGGTTTTTAGGATGTCCACTTACCTGCCATTTGTCGTCGCCAAAGCGGCTCACAATTATCCATTGCTTGTTTATATTAATAACCGCAATGGGCAGAAGGTCGCGTTCAGATGTCGGGATTTTTTTTAAATCGACAGGGCTGAGCTCACGTTCAGTATTAGGTCTGTATGATGTATCCATTATGAAATCACCTCAATGCCAAGAATGCAGTCGGAACTCCAAAATGGATGCGGATTTTTCTGAGCTTGAGCTTTGGCTTCGTCTACTGCGGATTGTTTGAAAATTCCACGGCTAACGCCCTCTGCGACAATGTATTTGTCGATGAGTCTCGGGATATGGGCAAGCTCCCGATTCCACCTGTGTTTAGGCATGTTATTGCGCTCTTTGAATATTCTGAAGTAAAAGCTGAAAAGCTTATACAGGTCATCTGAGGTCACTGCGAAATGCTCACAGCGTACACAGTTCAAAAAGCTCGTGCAGATTGGATCACTTCGATTCATGAAGCGGCTGCGAGTACTGTTGTTGCAGTTGGCAACTGGTGTTTTGTGATAGGTGTTGCCTATGGTATTAGAAAGTAGCTCTTTAACAAGGATCTCACCCATAAAGCGCCAATTCTGCTTGCTTTCCGTTGTAGGAGCTAGATAGTTATCACTTGTGATTCTTGGGCTGTTGCCCAGTGCTCTGGCAGTACTGGCAATATCACCATCAAGAATCTCATAAATTCGATTGGCGAAGGTCTTCCGTAATCTTGATACCGTGATTTTCAGCGGATTACCTTGGTTGTCTCTAAGGTTATAGTCGGCTACCAACTTCGCGGTTGCAGACTGCAACATTGATGATGAAAGGTAACAGATCTTGTCGTGCTTTCCGGATTCGCGCGATCGGTAAAGCCAGACTCTATTATAGGTTGCTTGCTCTCGGAGCGGTTGGGTGCGCGAGATGACCTGCCTGATCACGCGCGCCACGTTTGATCGAACTCCAGGCATTGAGTCCAAGTTTTTTTCAGTCTCGCTCTCTTCGCGTAAAGCTACCTTATACGTGTTATGCCCTCTACGCTTCCATAGAACTAGGAAAAAAGTATCATCCTTCGGATGTGGCTTCAGGCAGTCCGGGGGCATTTCAAGCAGGGGGTGGGTATTTCTACCGGTATGGAGAGCAACAATAAGAAGGCAGTAGGAGAGAACCTCACTTGTCAGCGGCTGTGTGTTATCCCAGATTGGCTGGATAGCTGATCGCAGTGCTGATAATAGTGATTTCTTTTCCGAGTTTGTGAGTCCCTCTGCCTTTTTCATGGATCGATTCGAGTTGGGAAACGGGTTTAAGGGGAATGTCTTATCCGGGCCGTGAGTTACCAATTTGAAAATACCGCGCTGACCTAATGCCAGTAGTGCGGTTTTTATTAGTGAAAATCTTCCCCGTTGAGCAGATATGGCTAGCCCAAGTTGAGAGGTGTGATGCAAAAAGCCGTTTATCATTTCGCTGTTGATGTCCGCAGGGACTAGCATCTTATTTAGAGTCCTGGCATGAAGCGCCAGATAAGTAAGGAAAGTTCCAACGGCTCCGCAGATTGACGCTACGGTGGCGGTTTCAAGCTGTGCGTCTTGTTTGGCTACGAAGCGAAGAATTTGTACGTGGAATATGTAGGTGATCGCATCGATTTTCTTTCCATACCACTTTTTGAAGGAGAATCCGACCCTGCCCGTAGGGTTGGCGGGAAACACTACAGTATGATTAATCTTCAAATCGTGTATTGACGGTTCTGAAGAGTTGATGTCGGGCGTTATTTCAGGGGTGGATAGGTCTGAGGACTGAAATACCTTCTTTTTAGCCATGTCAGTCCTCCAACTCGCTTAGCTCGCGGTCATACTCCAGCACAGCATCGTCTACGTAGTCATCGACAAGGTGGGCGTAGATCATTGTCGTATTAATTGATGAGTGACCTAATTGATCTCTCAGGAACGCGATAGGATCAACTACGCTACGGGTACGCTGGAGTTGAACAAGCGTATGGGTGGCATAGGTGTGCCGGAGCATATGCGGCGTGACCTCCAGTCCTATAGAGCGACCTATGTTTTTAACTATCTTCTCAAGGGCTTTTCCGCCATTTGAATAACCCCGTCCATCTTGGTTCACGAAAAGCCTTTCATTGTCCGTCCTGCCCAGGCCGATCCTTTCACCCCTGTAGTGCTTGATGTACAAGTTAACTTCATTTATAAGCGAGCGGCTGACCCAGATGGAGCGAGATTTTTTGCGCTTAGTTTTTATCCCGGATCCATCTTCTGGATCCAGAAGAATTTTGACATTTGCTGTTTTGCCGGGCGTGGCCAGTGCTTTCTTGATGTAATTAAGCGGGAACGTGGCAAGCTCTTCTCTACGCAGTCCAGTTCTGAGGGCAAATTTTATAAGCGCTCGATGATGCACGTTTTTCGTTGATTTTATAATTAGTTTGGTTTGCTTCATTGTTAGATATTTTGGTAGTGTTTTTGCGAGGCGCGGCATCACATCGCTTGCCTCTGCTGTAGTGCTAGATCCACTAATGTGAGCGAGGTAAGATGGGTCTTTAAATACTGCTCGGATTTCTAGGTCGGTTGGTAGCTTTGAAACCAAGCCGGTCTTCAGTGCGTATTTATAAAATCTCAAGATGAAAAACAAGCGAAGGCGAACTGTTCTCGTGGCCAAGTTATGGATGTTAAAGCAGTAGTCGCGGTAAGCATGTAAGAGCGTTTTCGACTCTCCCCGATCCACATCGCGCCAGTGCAAGTTATGAGCTTGAAGAAATGAAAAATAGTCATAAAGAGCTTCTCCGGCGGCTGCCCATGTTTTGGGTGAGCGAATGGCTCCACGCCGGAGGTAGCTCCTCAGAAAATCATTCGCTGGGACGCAGCTCTCCATGCTGTCGTGCAGAAGGATGGGGAAGCCTTCGAGAGACAGGCCTGCGAGCTTGAACTCTCGGGTGGAAAGGATCAGGTGCATGGATGTCCCTTGATGGAAAGCTTGGAGCTGGGCTTGATCATCTGAGGGAAGCGTAGATCAAGTCAGAGACATCAGCTAACGATTCAAACGCCCCCTAACATCATGTATACCTCCGGCACGACCGGTAAACCCAAGGGCATCGTGCGCGAAAACGGCGGCAACGCGGTGGCCCTGTGCTACGCCATGCGCCATATCTACGGCATGCAGGCGGGGGACGTCTGGTGGGGCATTTCCGACGTCGGTTGGGTCGTAGGGCATTCGCTGATCGTCTACGGGCCGCTGATGAGCGGCTGTACCACGGTGTTCTATGAAGGCAAGCCGATCCGCACCCCCGATGCTTCTGCGTACTGGCGCGTGGTGCAGCAGTACCAGGTCAACGCGCTGTTCTGCGCACCCACCGCCATGCGTGCGATCCGCAAGGAAGACCCTGAAGGCGAGCTGATCCGTGGCCACAACCTGAGCTGCCTGCGCCAGTTGTTCCTGGCCGGCGAAAAGCTCGACTCCAGCACCCACGAATGGCTTGAGCGGGTCAGCGGCAAGCCGGTGCACGACCATTGGTGGCAAACCGAAACCGGCTGGCCGGTGACTGCGCCCTGCGTTGGGCTGGAAGGTAGCGCCGCACGGCCTGGATCGAGCAACCGCGCGGTGCCTGGCTACCATGTGCAGGTGCTGGACGATGATGGCAAGGTGCTTGGCCCGAACCAGCAGGGTGCCATTGTCATCGCGCTGCCCTTGCCGCCTGGCTGCAGCCAGACCCTCTGGGGCGACCACGACCGCTATCTTGAGGCGTATCTGCACACCCACCCGGGCTACTATCACACGGGCGATGGTGGCTACCTGGACGACGAGGGTTTTGTCTACATCATGGGCGGTACCGATGACGTGATAAACGTCTCTGGCCATCGCCTGTCCACAGGCGAGATGGAAGACTTGGTCGCCCGCCACCCGGCGGTGGCCGAGTGCGCGGTAATCGGCGTGCATGATGACATCAAGGGCCAGGTGCCGCTGGCGTTGGTGGTGCTCAAGGACGGGCAGGGCATTGGCGAGGCGCAGTTGCAGTCCGAGCTTGCCGCCAGTGTCCGCGAGCATATTGGCGCGCTGGCCTGTTTCAATCAGGTGCGGCTGGTGAAGCGCTTGCCCAAGACCCGCTCGGGCAAGATTCTGCGGGCGGTGCTGCGCAAGATTGCTGATGGGCAGCCGTATATCCCGCCCTCAACGCTGGATGATCCGGCGGTGCTTGGGGAGATTGAAGGGGTGTTGGCCAACCTGGCGCGTGCGGGGTGAGGTTAGGTGCTCGCCTGTACCGGCCTCATCGCAGGCTGGCGCCAGCTCCCACAGGGATCTGAGCCAGGCTCGGATATCGCGGCTGACGCGGCCTCTGTGGGAGCTGGCGATAGCCTGCGATGAGGCCGCCCCGCGCTGGCACAAAACCCTGGAGTTTCCAACGCTGCCCAGTTCTCTGGGCGATTTCCTACAGTTGGCGGCGAAAAGCAGGCCAGCGTGGTGCCCCTCACGGCCCAACTTGATGTAGTTGTCCCAACCGGCTGCGGGTGCGCATCAGGTCGCCAATCGCGCCGCCCAGGCTGTCTGCCAAGGGGCGTTTGCCAATCACCGTCACCTGGCGATCCTGGTCATACAGCACATCCACCAAGTTGACGAAACGCTGCTGGGCGGCCAGCGAGCATTCGGCCAAGTCGTCCAGGCCGTCGATAATCCAGTGCTGGTAACGCTCGGCCAGCGCCAGGTAGTCAATTACCGCGGTGGCCTGCTCGCACAGGTCGCTGAAGCTGAACATCACTTGCTGGCCATCTTCTGCCAGCACCCGCAACGGGCGTTTGTTGACCTCCAGCACTTTTGCCTCACTCGGCGGCAGTTGCAGTTCTGCACGCTGCTCGGCATCGCCTGGCCACACATAGTGCCCCTGGGTAAAGCGCTGGTGCTCGCGGTTGGCCGGCAGGCTGCGAAAGTCGGTATCGCCGCCCACTTCCAGCACCTGCATGCGCCCGTGGATCAAGCGGATTACCGGCAGAAAACGCTCGTGGTACAGCGGGTTGGGGAGCAGGCCCTCAGGGGCGTAGTTGGAGGTCACCAGCAGAAACACGCCGCGTTCGAACAAGGCCGTGAACAGCCGCGTCAGCAGCATGGCATCGCCGATGTCATGCACATGGAATTCGTCGAAGCACAGCACCTGCACTTCACCCAGCAGTTCATCGAGCGTCGCCCCCAGGGCATCGTCCAGGGCGCGATGGCGGTGCATGCCCTGGTGCAGCCGGGCGAAGAAATCGTGAAAGTGCAGGCGCCGCTTTGCGCTAACCGGTACGGCCTGGAAAAAACCGTCGAGCAACCAGCTCTTGCCGCGCCCGACCGAGCCGTGCAGGTACAAACTGCGCGCCTGGCCTTGTTCCAGCACAGCCAGTTGCGTGGCCATGGTGTCGATGACTAGGCGTTGGCCGTCGCTGAGCAAGTAGCCGCGGTCGCGGGCCTTGTCCTGAAAGTGCGTCAGCAGTGCGCTTGGCGCGGGCTCGCAAGTGCGCGCGTGGCGCAGCGGGGCAGGGATCCAGCTGGGCAAGGGGCAAGGTCCTCGGCGTGGGGGGCAGCCTTGGATTCTGACCAATAGTGCAGACGCGGTGCAAGCCTGCTCCTCAGCCAGCATTGCCAGCGCGGTTCAGCCCTTGCGCTGGAGCTGCCGGTCGATCATGTACTTCACGGCCAGCCTGCGTTCCTTGAGGCGGCGCAGGTCCTCATCGACAAAGTTGCCCGCTGAAATAGCCTCGGCAGCCAGGACCTGATTGTCGATGTCGACATAGTCGTCTAGCAGGCGGTCGAGTTCCTTGTCCTGCTGACGGCGCTGCTGGACGATTTCACGGGGGTAGTGCAGATCCTGATAAAGGTCGTGGGAAACTGGCATGGCGCCTCCTTGTGATGCGCAGGTTAAGGTCTACCTGATTGGAAGGGCCAAAGCCGATTGTGTTGAAGCGAGACGGAAAAAATACGACGAGCGGTACTCTGCCACCGCGAGTCAGCCGCAAGGAATCGCCGCTGCCAAAATGCAGATGGACTAACTTGCTGTTTTTCTGCGTTTTTTTTAAGAAAAAGCTTTTCAACTGGAAAAGGCGCTGGTAAAGTTCGGCCCATTCCCGAGCTGCTACACACGGAGCACTCGGTGAATTGTCAGATCGACAGTGCATCAGTCACTCGTCACATCCGATACAGGGGCGTCGCCAAGCGGTAAGGCAGCAGGTTTTGATCCTGCCATGCGTTGGTTCGAATCCAGCCGCCCCTGCCATTACTTAACAGCAGTCAGTCTCCCAATCGCCCTTCGGCGATTTTTTTCGTTCTGCCTCTCAGTTTTCCAGCAGCTCAGCCAGTGCCTGGGCCAGCGCCTGCTCGTGCACGGGTTTTTGCAGCACGCGGCTGTGCGGCAGGTTCAGCTCTTCAACCTCTGCGTACCCAGTCAGGAACACCACGGGCA
This sequence comes from Pseudomonas sp. SWRI51, assembly GCF_014268825.1. Classification (NCBI taxonomy): domain Bacteria; kingdom Pseudomonadati; phylum Pseudomonadota; class Gammaproteobacteria; order Pseudomonadales; family Pseudomonadaceae; genus Pseudomonas; species Pseudomonas sp. SWRI51. Next base: position 83,270 of record NZ_JABWRG010000004.1, read on the forward strand.
GTTGCGCAAAGCGCTCGCGGGCCGCCTGGGCCAGCTGGGCGCCGGTGAGCCCCGGCATGGCGAAGTCGGTGAACAGCAGGTCGATGTGTTCATCCAGCAGCTCCAGCGCCTGCGCGCCGCTGACGGCCTGGCGCACCTGGTAACCCAGGCGGCCCAGTACATCGGCAATCATCTCGCGTACAGCATGGTCGTCGTCCACCAGCAATATCCGCTCGCCGCCGCCGCCGCCGCCACTGGCAAGCGGCCGTGGGGTAGCGGTTTCGGGGGCGGTGTCGCGGGGACGGTGCTTGACCGACGGCAGGTAGACACTCACCTGGGTGCCGCGCTGCGGCGCCGTTTCGATACGTACCCCCCCGCCGGATTGCTTGGCAAAGCCGAACACCTGGGCCAAGCCGAGGCCTGAACCTTTGCCAATATCCTTGGTGGTGAAGAATGGCTCGAAGACTTTGGCCAGCACCTCTTCACTCATGCCGCAACCCGTATCACGGATGCTCAGCACCACGTATTCGCCGGGCTCCGGGTCTTCCGGGCGGCGCGGGCGCATGTTCACCTGGGTGTTGCGGGTGGACAGGGTGAGCTGGCCACCATTGGGCATGGCATCGCGGGCGTTGATCGCCAGGTTGAGAATGATCATCTCGGTCTGGGTAGGGTCGGCCAGCGCGTGCCACAGGTTGCGGTCCAGATCCAGGCTTACCGCGATCCTGCCGCCAAGGGTGCGGCTAAGCAGCTCTTCCAGCCCGGACAGCGTACCGTTGAGGTCCACCGGCACCGGCTCCAGACGCTGCTTGCGCGAAAACGCCAGCAACTGTGCAGTCAACTTGGCGCCGCGCTCGCCCGCTTCGCGGATATGCTGCAGCCGCTTGTCGGCCTTTTCGAGCTGGCCTCTTTGCAGGTCGCGCTCAAGGAAGCTGGCACCGGTCAGGATCACCGTCAGCAGGTTGTTGAAGTCATGGGCAACGCCTGCGGTGAGCTGGCCGACGGCTTCGAGGCGTTGCATTTGCTGCAGGGCGGCTTCGACGCGCTCGCGTTCGGCAATTTGCTCGCGCAGGCGGGTGTTGGCCTGGGCCAGCTCCAGCGCTGCCTCGCGCTCGCTGGTAATGTCGCGGGCGACCACGTGCAGCAGGGCATCGTCCGGCACCACTACCCAGGACAACCAGCGCGGCTGGCCGTTGGCGTGCAGCACGCGGCCGACAAAGCGAGCGCTGGTGCGCCCGAGTGACAGCGCGGCGAGCTCTGCCAGCAGCACCTCCTGGTCGGGCTCGGGCAGCAGTTGCAACAGCGAGGCTTGCCCGAGGCGCTCAAGGCTGAAACCCAGGCTCGCCTCCCAGGCTGGGTTCAGCGCCACCGGCGTGAGGTCTTTGTTCAGTACCGCCAGCAAGTCCTGGGACAACTCCCAGGCACGGTCACGTTCGCGGGTGCGCCGTTCGACCCGCTCGCCGAGCATCTGGTTGAGCTGCTCCAGGGCGCGGGTGGCCTGGCGTTGCTGGTGAATATCCTGCAGCACCCCGGAAAACCGTACGCACTTGCCATCGACGAACTGCGTCTGTCCGGTGGACAGCAGCCAGTGAGGCTCGTAGCCCTCGGGCTGGGCAATGCGAAACTCCACGCGGTAGCGGCCATCGCTGTCGGGGCGCATGGCGTGCTCGACCATCTCGCGGACTTTGTCACGGTCTTCGGGGTAGATGCCGTCGTAGAACACATCAAGGGTCATGTGCGTATCGGCAGGCAGCCCGAACAGCATCTTGCAGCGATCATCCCACAGCAGCTCGCCCTCCTGCGGGCGAAACTCCCAGGTACCCATGCCGGCGGCGTCAATGGCGATGCGCGCACGCGCCTCGACATCGGCCAGCGCTTCTTCGGCGCGGCGCCGACGCTGGCGCTCGTGCACCTCGGTCAACGCCCGGCGCACGGCCTTGGGCAGCAGCGAGAGATTCTTTTTCAGCACATAGTCGGTGGCACCCAGGCGGATCATTTCCACCGCGTGCTCTTCGCCATAAATGCCGGAGAGGAAGATGAACGGCACCCCAGGGGCCTGGCGCTGGGCAATGGCCAGCACCTCGGCGCCGGAGGAGCCTGGCAGCACGCAATCACAGAGAATCAGGTCAAAGCTGGCTTCACGCAGGGCGTGCTCGGCCGCCACATGGTCGAACACTAGTTTTGACTGCACGTGCAGGCCGCTGCGCTCGAGGCGCATCAGGATCAGCTCGGCATCCATGGTGCTGTCTTCGACCATGAGGATGTGCAACGGGGTTTGCTGCATGTTGCCCGCCTTACTGGTTGCCACGGCGGCTCAGGCGCAGCGAACCGGGTGGTGGCTCGTTGAGCACCGCCCAGAACACGCCGAGGTCGGAAATGGCGGTGACAAACTCCTTGAACTCCACCGGCTTGACCACATAGGCGTTGACGCCCAGCTCGTAGGCACGTTGCAAGTCGGGCTCCTCGCGCGAGGACGTCAGCATAACCACCGGGATACTGCGCAGCTCAGGGGTGGTGCGTACAAGCTTGAGCACCTCCAGGCCATCGACTTTGGGCAGTTTCAGGTCAAGCAGCATGACGGCGGGGTTGCCGTCGTCGCGGTCGGCATAGGCATTGCGGCGCAGCAGGTAGTCCAGTGCATCGGCGCCGTCGCGCAGCACGATGACTTCGTTGGCCAGCTGGCTACGCTCCAGCGCCACGAGGGTGAGCTCCAGGTCGCGAGGGTTGTCTTCAACCAGCAGGATAGGCTTGAGCATGGTAATCGGCGGCCTCAGGCTGTCGGTAATTGATGGGGCAGGGTGAAATGGAAACTGGCGCCCTGGCCGACACGGCCCTCGGCCCAGACCCGGCCGTCATGGCGCTCGATGATACGCCTTACACTGGCAAGGCCAATACCCGTACCTTCGAATTCTTCCATGCGATGCAGGCGCTGGAACACGCCGAACAGCTTGTCGACATAGGCCATGTCAAAGCCCACACCGTTGTCGCGCACGTACACCTCGGTCTCGTCGGCGTGTTGCAACGCGCCCACTTCGATACGCGCAGGGTCGCGGTCGCGACTGTACTTGATGGCGTTGGCGATCAGGTTGTGCAGCACCATGTTGATGAAGGCCGGGTCTGCGTACACCTTGGGCAGCTGCGCCACTTCCCAGATAATAGTGCGCCCGGCGTAGTCAGGCGCCGTTTCGTTGCGGATGGCTTCGACCAGCGCATTGAGGTCAACATCCGACAGGCGCAGCGCCGAGCGGCCCATCTGCGAGAAATTCAGCAGGTTGTCGACCAGCGAGCCTGCAAACTGTGCGGCTTCCTCGATATGGCCCAGGAAGCGCTTGCCGCGCTCGGTCAGGTGCTCGCCCTCAAGCTCGTTGAGCAGTTCGCTGTAGCCCGCGATGTGCCGCAGCGGCGCGCGCAGGTCGTGGGACACGCTGTAGGAAAACGCTTCGAGCTCTTTGTTCGAGCGCTTGAGCTCGTTGGCCAGTTGCGCCAGTTCTTCAGCCTTGCGCAAGACGATGCCGAGCACGGCGTTGCGCAGTTCGGTGACCCCTTCGATGATCAGTGGCTCCCACGGTGCGCTGAAGTCGCGGACCTCTTCCTGCCAGCGTTCGAAGCTGTGCCGTGGGTTGAGCGTGCCTTGCGGGCCAATATGCTTTTCTGGCCGGCCAGCCCAATCGACTGTGCGCGCCTGCTCGTCGCGGAACCACACCAGGTAGTGCGAGTGGATCTGCGAGATGGCCACCGCCAGTACCCCGGCAGAATGCTCCGCGAGTTCCGGCAACACCTCGATGTCGCGGCGCACGTTGTCGGTGTGGAACACCAACTCGCCACTGCGCTGGCCCAGCCAGTGCACCAAGGCGTTTACCTGCGCTGCGGGCGGGGTGTGGCCGATCAGGTCGCAGCGTTCGGCACTGATGATCGCAGCGCCAGAGGCGCGGGCAAATTGCAGCATGACCTCGGGCTGTGCCAGCAGGCCATCGCTGACGCTGTCATGGTCGGCCATGGCGGCAAGCATGCGCACGATGTACTGGCGCAGGTCGAGCAGAAAACGGGTGCTGTCGTGGGCTTCCAGCGCTTCGATTTGCAGCGACAGCACGTTGGCCAGCAGTTCGCAGGCGGTGCGGCTCTGAAAGTCCACCGCACGCGGTTGTTCGTGGTGGCACGACACCAGCCCCCAGAGCTTGCCGTCGACCACGATCGACAGCGACATCGAAGCCTGCGTGCCCATGTTGCGCATGTACTGAAGGTGCACTGGCGAGACACTGCGCAGGGTGGCGAAGCTCATGTCCAGTGGTTGGCCGGTGCGAGGGTTGAGCTCGGGGACCAGCGCTGCGGGCTGGTAATCGGCGTCTTCGATGACGCGGATGCGGTTGATGCAATACAGCTCGCGGGCCTGGCGCGGGATGTCCGACCCCGGGAAGCTCTGGCCCAGGTAGCTGGGGTAGCCGGGCTCCAAGGCTTCAGCCAGGACCTTGCCGGTGCCATCGGCATCGAAGCTGTAGGCTTTTACCCGGCCGAAACCTGTGATGCGCTTGATCTGCCGAACCGCCTGCTGCAGCAGTTCCTCGATGCCTTTGGCCTGGTGCACGGTGCTGACGAAAGCGCGCACCAGCGGGTAATAGTCGCTGTGCTGCGAAACGCGCCGCGCACTGGGTTCGAATTCGACGATCAGCACCTGGTCATGGGCATGGGCGAGCACGCGCAGTGGTGCCTGGCAGGGCGCCTGCGGGTGCAGTTGCAGGTCGCCGATATGGAACGGAAACACCTCGTCCTCAGGCAGGTTTGCCAACAGCTCGCGCAGGTTGACGCCCTCGGCGAGTAAGGCCGGCAGCGCTTGGCCAAGCAGCGCCTGGGCAGGCTGGCCGAGCCATTGCTGGCTGTTTTCGCTGGCCTGAAGAATGCTCAGGTCGCTGTGGTCGAGCACCAATAGAAAACCTTGGGGCTGGATGCTGCCGGGGATCCGGATCGGTTCCTGGGCGCAGCGCTCGATGGCCTGTTCGAGCGAAGTCGGGGCATTGCTCAAGGGAATCTCCTGTGGGTCCGTCCATGCGCGGGGCAGGTACTGTGTAGCGGTGCAAAGTATCAGAAGGCGGCCTGGATTACCGGCTTATGGCTATTGGAGGGGCAGGAAGTTCAGGGGTTTCGTCCATCTTTCAATAAATTTTCTGCACCCCCGGCTACGCCGTTTAGCCCTTTTTATTAATGCCAAAGAGAGATATCCATCGCCCGGCCCTGATCAATTCCCACTGCTACGCTCAAATTCAACCTCTTCAGGGCAGGGTGTAAAAGGTGAAGGAGCGCTTAGTGGCCGGGTGTTTGGGCCTGTGTTTGAGCAACAGTGCGATGGCAGCAGACTTTCTCGTCGATGTGCAGGTACGGGTGCAGCGCGGCTGCATGCTGGTCAATCAGCAACGTGATGCCGGTGCCCAAGCGCTAGGAGTGATCGACCTTGGCGCCGCCGCCCGCCTGGACGGCCCCGGTGCGCCGCTGGCCGGTGTGCTTTACAGCCCGCGGCCGCCACGCCTTGAGTGCAACCCCGATACCCCCTACCAGATTCGCGTTGACGGCGGCCTGCACGGCGGCGTCGGCCAGGTGCGTTACCTGGCCAGCACTGATCAGCGCGCCCAGCCTATCCCGTACCGCCTCTACCGCGATGCCGCCTGGCGCGAACCCCTTGAAGTGGGTGTCGCGCAGTCGGCGCGGGTGCCGGACAGCGGCTCGGTGGAACTGCCGCTGTATGCGCGTATCGACAAGATAGCGTGGGTGCCACGGGCCGGGCTGTATGCCGACCTGCTCAAAGTCACCGTGACCTGGTAGGGAACCGCCATGCACAAGGAACGGCTGCAACGCACATCACTTTTACTGTTGACCCTCGGCCCGCTGTTGCTACCGGGTGGCACTGTCCACGGCAGCAGTACCGGGTTCATCCAGGCGCAGTTGATCATCAGCGCCGCCTGCCAGATCAACAACAACCCGCAGCTGGCAACGCTCGGCAACCCAGGGCTGATCGACTTCGGCGCCCAAGGCCCGTCCTGGGAACAACCGCTGGCCGGCAAGGTGGACGACGCCGGCGGTGCAGGTGGCCTGCAGATCAGTTGCTCGCCCCAGGTGCGCGCCTTCACCGTGCGCATCGACGAAGGGCTAAACGGCGGCGACGGCGTGCGCCGGCTGAGCAACGGCAGCGAAACCATCGTCTATCAGTTGGCTGTCGACCCCGCTGGCAACAGCCGCTACGCCGTCGGCCAGGCGCGCACCTTCACCATCAGAGGCACCCAGCAAGTTCCTGTACCCATATACGGCGTGGTGGTCGCGCAGCCGCGCGCGCTGCCGGCCGGGCTGTACCGCGACACCCTCAGAGTGACACTGGACTGGTAACACGCAAGGAGATCCCGATGCCCAAGCACTATTCTCGCTGCCTGCTCGCAGGCATGGCCCTGACCCTGACCGCTCAGGTTCAGGCCGCCACCGTAACCGGCACCATCAGCTCGACCCTGACCCTTACCGCTGCGTGCCAGGTCAATGGCGGCTCCGGTAGCTCCGGGCTGAACTTCGGTACCCTCAGTTTCGGCACCCAGGATGCGCTGTTCACCACCGCCAACGGGCAAGTGCTCGGCGGCGGCGGTGGGGCGATGAGCATTTTGTGCTCGGCGGGCACCGTGCCGTCGATCCGCGTGCGCGCCGGGGCCCATGATGGCCAGTCCTCTGGAGGCACCCGCGCCCTGGCTGACGGTGCTGGCAACTATGTGCCCTACGATTTCTACACCGACACCGGGCGCACCCAGCCTCTGGCCATCGACGGCACCATCACTTTGCCGACCAGCACCGGTACTGCGCAGACCGTCAACCTGTACGGCCAGGCGCGTGGTAAAGCGGGGCTGCCGGCAGGGGTGTACACCGACACGGTGGCGGTCGAGCTGAGCTTCTGAACCGTGTACAGCGCGCTACGCCTGCTGCTCGCCGGGCTGTTGCTGGTGCCCGGGCAGGGCACCCAGGCGGTGACCAGCAGCACCTTCCAAGTGTCCGCGACCATCAGCGCCGGGTGCCTGGTGGTGGGCGGGGTTACCACCTACGGGGTGCTCGATTTCGGGACCCGCTCGGCGCTGGCCACCGGAGTGCTTGGCACGTCGCTGGGCGGCACCACGGTGACCTTCCAGTGCACGCCGGGGGTTGGCCTGAGCATGAAGCTCGATGGTGGGCAGAACAGCGCCAGCGGCACCCGCAACCTCAAGCGCAACGGCGGCACCCAGCTACTGGCCTATCAGCTGTTCAGCGACGCCGCCTACAGCCAGGCGCTGGGCATTGGCACCAGTGCCACAGTCAGCTACAGCGACCCTACTGCAATCAAGCTGCCGGTCTATGGCCGCACCACCTTGCCCGGCAACTTGCCGGCTGGGACCTACACCGATGTTGTGCAAGTGACGGTGACCTGGTGAACCAGGCGCTGTAATCGACCAGATGAAGGAGAGCGGTATGCGGGCAGGCGCGAAACTGGCGCAAGGAATCATCGGGCTGTTGCTGCTGGCGAGTACGCCGGCCTTCGCCGCCACCTCGGTGTTGATCTGGCCGATCGACCCGGTGCTTGAGGCCGACCAGAAGGCCGGCGCGTTATGGCTGGAAAACCGCGGCAGCACGCCGGCCAGCCTGCAGGTGCGGGTGTTCGCCTGGCGCCAGGGCGAGTACCAGGAACAGTTTCAGGCCCAGCGCGACATCATCGGCAGCCCACCGGTGGCCAATATCGCCCCGGGGCAGAAGCAACTGATTCGCCTGACCCGCACCGGCAACTCGCCAGCGGGGCAGGAGCAGGCTTACCGCATCATCATCGACGAGATCCCGTCACCCTTGCCCACCGACCCAGCAGCAGAGGGGCCCAAGGCTGCGATCCGTCTGCAGATGCGTTATTCGGTGCCGCTGTTTGTCTACGGCGACGGACTGTGGGGCAAGGCCGACAGCGAAGGCAAGCGCAGCGCCGACGGCGTTGGCAAGCCACAACTGAGCTGGCGCGCGGTCACGGTGCAGGGCAAACCCTATGTGGAGTTGCGCAACACTGGCCCGGTACACGCCCGGCTGACCGATGTGGTGCTGCAACAAGGTGGGCAGGAGCGGCCGCTGGTTGAGGGCCTGCTGGGTTACGTGCTGCCCGGCGCCAGCATGCGATGGCCGGTGCCCGCAGCGCCGGGCGCCGCTAGCGTGCTCAAAGGGCGGGTCAACGGCCAGGACGTGGCGCAGGCGATTCGGCAAGGGCAGTAATCCACGCAGTAGATGCACGTCAGGGGCCAGGGAGGACCCGGCAATGGCAGAGAATCGTGTGTGAGCTGGATGCGGGCAGCAACGCATCGAGTATGGCTGGGCCTGGCAGTTCTGGGCGCGGGCCTTGCGGTGGCCGACGAACTGCCGCCACCGCCCGCCGAGAGTGCGGCCATTGCCGATGCCACGCTGTACCTGGACCTACTGGTGAATCAGGTGGGCAAGGCTGAGCTGGTGCCGGTGCAGCAGCGGGCAGGGCGCTTGTACCTGCCCAGCGAGGTGCTGCGCGAGGCCGGCGTGCGCTTGCCGGGTGACCCGCAAGGCGAGGTCGCCCTGGAAGACATCCCTGGCCTGCATGCCGACTACGACAGCCAGAACCAGCGCCTGCTGCTGCAGGTGCCACCGTCGTGGCTGCCGGACCAGCAAATCGGTGACCGCGGCCTGTACCCGGCCAGCGACAACCGCACCAGTTTTGGCGCCTTGTTCAATTACGATGCCTACCTCAACGATACCGACGACGGCGGGACCTACCTGGCTGCCTGGAACGAACTGCGTCTGTTCGACACCTGGGGCACGTTTTCCACCACCGGGCAGTGGCGCCAGTCGTTCAATGGGGCGCAAAGCGACACGCGCCAGGGCTTTCTGCGCTACGACACCACGTTTCGCTACACCGATGAACAGCGCCTGCTCAGCTACGAGTTGGGCGACGTGGTGACCGGCGCCTTGCCGTGGACCACCTCGGTGCGTGTGGGGGGCGTGCAATTGTCGCGCGACTTCGGCGCCCGCCCAGATCTGGTCACCTACCCCTTGCCGGCCTTTGCCGGCGAAGCGGCGGTGCCAACCTCGCTGGACCTGTTCATCAATGGCTACAAAAGCAGTACCACCGAGCTGCAGCCAGGCCCTTACACGCTAACCAACGTGCCGTTCATCAGTGGCGCGGGTGAGGCCGTGGTCGTCACCACCGACGCCCTGGGCCGGCAGGTCTCAACGACCTTGCCGTTCTACGTCACCAGCAGCTTGCTGGCCAAGGGTTTGTCCGACTTCTCGATGGCCGCAGGCAGCCTGCGCCGTGATTACGCCGTGCGCGACTTTGCCTATGGCCCAGGGGTGGCGACTGCCAGCTTGCGCCATGGCCTGTCGGACTACTTCACTGTCGAAACCCATGCCGAGACGTCCGAGTCGCTGGCGCTCGGCGGCGTGGGTGGCAATCTGCGCGTCGGTACCTTTGGCGTGCTCAATGCTGCAGTGGCGCAAAGCCGCTTCGCCGGGGAGAGCGGCCAACAAGTTGCGCTTGGCTACCAGTACAACAGCCGGCGCCTTGGCTTCAATTACCAGCGCATCGAGCGGCGTGGCGAATACGCCGATCTGTCGCTGGTCGACAGCCCCTACACGCGCCTGAGCCGGCGCAGCGAGCAGGCTACCGTGAGCGTGAACCTGGACCGCTACGGCAGCCTGGGTGCGGGCTTGTTCGATATTCGCGCTGGCGACGGCTCGCGCACCCGGTTGCTGAACCTGAGCTGGAGCAAGCCCCTGTGGGGCAACAGCAGCCTGTACCTGTCGGCCAACCGCGATATCGGCGACAGCCAGTGGGCGGTGCAGGCCCAGGTGGTGGTGCCGTTCGATCTGCGCGGCACGCTCTCGTTCAGCGCCGAGCGCAGCAAGGACGGCCAGGACCTGCAGCGCGTCAACTACAGCCGCGCGGTGCCGGTGGGGGGCGGTGTCGGCTACAACCTGGGCTTCGCCAGCGGCGGCAGCAGCGGTGCCTATCGTCAGGCCGACCTGACCTGGCGGCTGCAGTCGGTGCAGTTGCAGGCCGGGCTGTACGGCAGTAGCGAGCAGATGACGCGCTGGGCCGATGCCAGCGGCTCGTTGGTCCTGATGGATGCCGGAGTGTTCGCCGCCAACCGCATCGATGATGCCTTTGTGGTAGTCAGCACAGCAGGCTACGCCGATGTGCCGGTGCGCTACGAAAATCAGCTGGTTGGCCGCACCGACCGTAACGGGCACCTGCTGGTGCCGTACAGCAGCGGCTACTACCGAGGCAAGTACGAGATCGACCCCATGGACCTGCCGGCCGATGTGCTGGCGCCGCAGGTTGAGCAGCGCGTGGCCGTGCGCCGTAACAGCGGTTACCTGCTGGAATTCCCGCTCAAGCGGGTGTTGGCGGCGAGCCTGGTGCTGGTGGATGGCAAGCAGCAGGAACTCAAGCTGGGCAGCCGGGTGCTGCATCAGGAGAGTGGCAGCGAGGCGGTGGTGGGCTGGGACGGTCTGGTGTATCTGGAAAACCTGGCGCCAGACAACCATCTGCGGGTGGACAAGGCGGACGGTGGGCAGTGCACGGTGGCCTTCAAGTTGCCTGAAGGGCAGGGGCCGATCCCGCTGATCGGCCCGCTGGTGTGCCAGTGATGCGGCGCCTCGGGCTGGCCTTGCTGGCAGTGCTGTTGCCGGCGCCCGCGTGGGCCGCGTGCTCGGTGGTCAGCACCGCTGCGGCGGGGTTCGGCACCGTCAACTCGACCTTGGTGCGCACCACTGTGCAGAGCGCCTCAACCCCCAACGCCGGGCTGCGCTGCACCGGTTCGCTGCTGTCGCTGCTGGTCAGTACCGACCACATCTACGTCACCATTACCTCCACCAGCAGCGGCCTGGTGGCGCCGACGGGGGATGTCATCCCTTATACGATCTATGCCGACAGTGCGGCCAGCTACGCCATCACCCGCGGCACGCAGTTTGATCTGGCCCGCAATGGCGTGGCCGATGCGCTGGGTTTGCTCAGCGGCAACACGCCAAAGACCGCACCGTTGTATCTGAAGACGGTTATCGGCGCCAATGTCGCGGCGGGGGTTTATACCGAGACGCTGAACGTGGCTTGGGCGTGGAATTATTGCTCTGGCATTGGCCTTGGCAACGTTTGCCTTGGGCGCGATGTCGGGTCTGGCAACCAGACGGTCAGTGTCAGCCTGACCGTGAGTAACGAATGCCAGATCACCACCCCGAACATCAGTTTTGGCAGTGCGCCGGTGGTGGCCGGGTTCAGTACGGTGAACCAGAGCTTGAGCTTGTCGTGCACCAAGGGCAGCGCCTACACCGTAGGCCTGAACGATGGGCAGAACGCTTTGGGTGGGCGGCGGCGGATGAAATCCGCCGCTGGCAATTACCTGGCCTACGACATCTTCAAGAGCGGCGGCACTACGCGCTGGGGCTCGGTTTCGGCGGCCCGGCGTGCAAGCAGCGATGCCGATGTAAACCCTGGCAACGGTAGTGGCATCGGTGCGCAGGTGTTCAATTACAACGCCCGAATTTACACCGACCAGCCCACTCCGCCGGCTGGCAGCTACCTCGACAACGTGGTGCTGGATGTGACGTTTTAAGCGATCGCCCAGCCCTTTGGGTTGCGCTATCGCGCAAAGAATTGGAGCTTGGGAGATTCTATGGTTTCAGGTAATTCGCTTTGACTGTGTAGGAGCGGCCTTGTGTCGCGAAAGGGTCGCAAAGCGGCCCAGGCGATATCAAGTTGAAGCACAGATTTTGAGGGCGCTTCGCACCCCTTTCGCGACACAAGGCCGCTCCTACAGAAACCGCGTCCAGGCGCGGCATTGATGCCAGGCGAGGGCCATGCCACCCTCTAGAACAAGTGGCTGCTAGCGCAGGGCGTCTACCATCTTGAGCAGCGTTTCAAGCACCGCCCCGGCCAGCGCCTTCGAACGTGCGCCCGACCACTGTGCCACCGGCTCCGGCGCATCGTCATGGTCCTTGAACGGCATTTCCAGCGTCAGCGACAGGCAATCATAGGCCTGGCCCACGGCGTTGCAGGCCAGGGTCATGTTGGCCTGGCCGGGCGCGTCGCGGGTGTAGCCGTGGGTGGTCTGGAAATCCGCAGTCAAGCTGCTCAGCGTAGTGCGGAACTGCTCTTCCAACCTGGCGATACGCGGAGTATAGCCAGGGTTGCCTTCGCAGGCCGCGGTGAATACATGGGGTATTTCTTCATCGCCATGGGCATCGACAAAGGCGTCCACACCGTACAGGTTCATCTGGCTTTGGGCAAAGAACACCTCGGGGCTTTGCTCAAGGCTGGCGTTCTGCCAGGCGCGATTGAGGTCCTGGCCCTTGAAGTTGGTGCGCAGGTGGCCGAGGAACGCGCCGTCAGGGTTCATGTTGGGAATCAGGTAGAGGTCGGCCTTGGCCAGCAGTTGCGCAATGGCCGGGTCGTTGGCCTGCAAACGGTCGATAACCCCTTCGATGAACCATTCGGCCATGTGCTCGCCGGGGTGCTGTTGGGCGATGATCCACAGCTTGCGCTTGCCGGCAGCACCATCGCCTGCCCGCAGCAGCGGGATGTCCCGGCCTTGCACGCTGCGGCCGTTGGCTAGCACTTCGACACCGGGGATTTGCCGGGCGCGTTCGATCAACTGGTTGTGGCGTGCGCGGGAGTAAGGCTCGAAATAGGCGAACCAGATAGTGTCGTGTTCGGCCTCGACCTCGAAGCTGAGCGCCTTGCCGTCGTACTGGCTGGGCACACGAAACCAGGTTTTCTGGTTGTAGGAGGCCGCCGCGTTGTAACCCGCCCAGGCGTTTTTGTACGAGGAGGCATGGGCGTTGTCGAGGCTGAAGCGATGCGTTTGCCCCACGGTCAGGCCGCTGACCTTGAAGTGGAACCACTGGAAATGGCCGCTGTGGGTGTCCGGGCGGATGTGCAGGTGCACCTGGGCGGGGTTGCTGGCATCTACCACATGGATATTGCCGGCATCGAACTCACAGTCGATGTGCAGTGGGGACAGCGTCACGGTCATTGCCAGGCTCCTGTCTTGGCGTTGTTGTGCGGTTACTCTACACCGCAACGCTGGGGACAGGGCGCGTGAAATTTCCTTCAAATAAGTCGGACTGTTCTGTGAACTGGCCAGCTTCTACCCGTGGCGTATTGGCTCAAGGGCAGGCAGGCGTTTTGATCAGGCCCACAAGCCCAGTGCTGCCAAGGCTGCCAGCCCCAGCGCAATGGTCACCGAGCAGCCGCCCAAAGACAGTGCCGCCCGGCCCTGGCGATACCAGCCATCCTGCCCGAGCAGCCGGGCCGGTGCCTGCAGGCTGCGCCAGCGCAGTTCGGTCTGGTGGAAGGCGTGCAGATGTTCGGGAGCTGCGTCCAGCCAGCGGCGAAAATCGATACGTTCACTGGCCGTCACTTCCGGGCTTTGCAAGCGCACGTACCATTGGATCGCCACACTGGCCAACGCGTCGCCCGGCTCGCGGGTGGTCTGCAAGGCCTGGTTCAGATGGCGCTCGATGGCCAGCAACGGCAAGCCCAGGCGCGCGGCGATGTCGGCGAAGGGTAATTGGTCGAGGCGGTTCAGCAGGAATACTTGCTGCACCCGCCGCGGCAGGCGCTTGAGTGCATGTAGCAGGGAGTCAGCAGGCTGGTCGGCGGTGCGCGGGTGTTGCTGGAGAGGCAACAGCAGACGGCTCATGGACAGCTCCTTGCTCAGGGATATGGAGGGGGCGCGTCTTCCGTGACGCCGAAACAGCTTAATCGTAACGAGATTGATTCTCAAGTGCTGATTCGGCAAAGATTTGTAATGAGCGTTCACGCACTGAAACACTTTTGCTATGATCGCCGCCATTAAACGATCTTCATTAGCCTGAAGAGCAAAAAAAAATGACCCGGCAAAAAGCCGGGTCAAAAACCGTGATTAGCCTGATGAGGAGATAATCTGAGAGTCCGACCTGAGGACTTGCAGATTATCCAGCGGGTCTCGCGACCAGCTGAGTGCAATAATAATCGTTATCATTTGCCAGTCAAATGATTTTTACCGTAGTCGGTAAAAAAAACGTACCGACGCACGCCTCATCCCTGCCAGCGGGGGATAGCACCAGCCCTGGCCATCACGTCCTGCTTCCTTCCTGCATTTAATCCTGTTCCATGGCGTGGCGCTGCTCCAGCAGAGCCCGGGCCATGTTGGTCATGTGCATCAACGCAAAAACCACCTCACGCGTCGTGCCCTGCTGATGGGCTGCGGTTTCCTGCGCGGTGGCCGCAGCGCAGCGCAGCAGCTCCAGGGCATGTTCCATGGCCTGCTCGCGGCTCACCCCGTCACGCAGGGTCCACAGCGAACGCTCAAGGTCGGGTGTGGCGGTGGGCGGGTTGAGGTAGTAGTCGAGGGCTCGGCGGGCGGCCTCGCTGTCGAGTTCTGTATCCGTTTTTTTCGGGCTGTTCATCCTGATTACCTGAGAGTCCAAGCGGGAAAGGGTGTTCGGCGAGTTTAATACCTTGAGTATTTTTAGTAGATTACTGAAATACTACCTTATGTGTATTGAGCGTGAGGTGGCAGCCCGTATTGTGCCTGCGATGAATATGGACAAATGGATCGCACTCATCCGAGACCGGATCGAGGAGCTGGATATCTCCCAGGAGCAGCTGGCCGAACGCGTTGGGGTTTCCCAGGGCAGCATTGGCCATTGGCTGCGTAAACGCCGGCAACCGCGGGTCGAATCGATGAACCGGGTGTTCGTCGAATTGGGCATGCCGCATTACCAGGTCTGCATGCAGTTGCGTGTGCTGGGCCAGGTGGGCGAGGAGCGCGCCCGGTACGTGGTGGACGAAGACGAAAGCGTCGATGATGCCCAAGCTCAATACTTTGTGTGCTTCCGCTACCCGCTGCGCCAGTGGGTGGCGTTGGGCGAGCCTGAGGCAGAGGCACAGGTGTTCGAGCAGACGGACTATCTGGCCCAGGGCAAGGCGTTCTGGTTGACGGTGGAGAACGACAGCATGAACGCCGCCCACGGCACCAGCGTGCCCCAGGGGGTGCGCATTCTGGTCGACGACGGCCTGCCTGCCGAGCCTGGCAAGTTGGTGATTGCCCGGTTGCCTGGCAAGAGTGCGATCTTCAGGCAGCTGGTCGAGGAGGGTGGGCAGCGTTATCTGAAGGCACTAAACACAAGCTACCCGACGTTGCTGTGCGAGGACGGGTGCGAATTTCTTGGGGTGGTGGTGCGGATGCAGGGGGCCTTGTAGCGGGGGCTACACCACCCCCTCCTTCAAGGTCGCGTGAGGGCTGGCAGGTGCTCGCCGGCAGGTTTCCAGCGCCTACAAGATCGAGCGCCGCCCGCGCGGCGCATCGCGGGGCAAGCCCGCTCCCACATCTGTTTCGGGCCAATCTGTCCTGTGCCATTACCTGGTCCGCCTTGGTGCATGCCTTGAGTCATGTGGCGCGGCAGCAATGACCATGCTGAAATCGCGTCGTACCAACAAGGCGGACCAGGCAATGGCGCAGGACAGATTGGCCCGAAACAGATGTGGGAGATTCTATGGTTTTGTACAAGCTTGTTCTCGCCACAACTCTCTATCATTTCCCACAGCATTGGGTCCAACCAGCAATGTTGCGGTTGAGCACGGTCTCTGTGGGAGCTGGCGATAGCCTGCGATGCGCCGCGCGGGTGGCGCTCGATCTTGTAGGCGCTGAAAGGCTTCCGGCAAACACTTGGCAGCCCTGACTCGATCACCTCGATGCCCCCGCAGGTCGCCTGTCCCCTCACTCCATCTCCACCAACACCCTCCCTTCGCTCACCATCTCCCCCTCCTGGCAAAACAGCCCCTTGACCGTGCCATCCTCAACCGCGCGGATGCTGTGCTCCATCTTCATCGCCTCCAGCACCACCAGCGTCGCGCCTGCGGCAACCACCTGGCCAGGCTCCACCAGCATCCTGACGATGCTGCCGTTCATCGGCGCTGCCAGCCCGCCATGGTGCCCCGGGCCCGCTTCAGCAGCGGCTATCGGGTCATGCTGGCGCAGCGTACGCAGCTCGCCTTGCCAGTGCAGATACAGCACATCATCACGACGCACCGCCAGGTAGCGCCGGCGCAGGCCGTCGTGGTCGTGGCACAACTGCTCCCCGGCCAATTGCCAGGCGCTCGGTGCGTTACCTTCAACGGCAACCGCCTGGGCCTGCCCGTCGCTGTGCAGATACACGCTGCTGCGCGCAGGCAAGCCCAGGCGCAGGCCGTTGCGGGTGGCCCAGGGCGAGGCCGGGTCATCCTCGCGTTGCAGGGCCGGAGTGCTTTGCAACCAGACCTGTGCGGCAGCCTCCCAGAACAACGCTGGCAGCGGCTCTGGGGCCGGTAGCAGCACCTGTTGATGACGTGGAATGAAGCCTGTGTCCAGTTCTGCCGCCGCAAAGCCTGGGTGGGCGAGAATGCGGCGCAGGAAGGCGATGTTGGTTTTCACCCCGCCGATAGCAAACTCGTCGAGCATTGCCAGCAGGCGCAGGCGCGCCTGTTCACGGTCCACGCCCCACGCGATCAGCTTGCCCAGCATGGGGTCGTAGAACGGCGAGACTTCATCGCCCTCACTGACCCCGCTGTCCACACGGCGCCCGGCGCCGGGCGCCGATTCACGGTACAACGCAAGGGTGCCGGTGGCCGGCAGAAAGTCGTTGGCCGGGTCTTCGGCGTACAGTCGCACCTCGATGGCATGGCCATTGAGCGGCACCTGCTCCTGGGTGATCGGCAGCGGCTCGCCGCAGGCCACGCGGATCTGCCAGGCAACCAGGTCCAGGCCGGTAATCGCCTCGGTGACCGGGTGCTCCACCTGCAGCCGCGTGTTCATCTCCATGAAGAAGAACTCGCCACGGGCATCGAGCAGAAATTCCACCGTGCCAGCCCCGACATAGCCGATGGCCTGGGCGGCGCGCACTGCCGCCTCACCCATGGCCTTGCGCAGCTCAGGCGCAAGGCCTGGCGCGGGGGCTTCCTCGACCACCTTTTGGTGGCGGCGCTGGATCGAGCAGTCGCGCTCGTTCAAATAAAGGCAATTACCGTGCTGGTCGGCGAATACCTGAATCTCCACGTGCCGGGGCTTGAGCACGTATTTTTCCACCAGCATGTGCGCATCGCCGAACGAGGCCTGGGCTTCGCGCTGTGCCGAAGCCAGGGCATCGGCCAGTTGGCTGGGCTCATCAACCACTTTCATGCCCTTGCCACCGCCACCGGCGCTGGCCTTGAGCAGCACCGGGTAGCCAATGCTTGCGGCCGCCTCGCGGAAGGTGTCCAGGTCCTGTGCCTGGCCATGGTAGCCGGGCACCAGCGGTACGCCAGCGGCCTGCATCAGCGTTTTGGCCGCCGACTTGCTGCCCATTGCATCGATGGCGCTGGCGGGTGGGCCGAGGAACATCAACCCGGCCGCTTCAATGGCGCGGGCAAAGGCGGCATTTTCCGACAGGAAACCATAGCCTGGGTGGATCGCCTGGGCGCCGCTGGCTTTGGCGGCCGCGAGGATCTTGTCGATCACCAGGTAGCTCTCGGCGGCTTTGCTGCCGCCCAGGTCGACGCGGATATCGGCTTCGCGGCTGTGCCGCGCGTGGCGGTCGATGGCGCTGTGGACGGCAACGGTGGTCAGGCCCATGGCCTTGGCGGTGCGCATCACCCGGCAGGCGATCTCGCCACGGTTGGCCACCAGCAGGGTAGTGAGGGTTGCGCGGCTCATGGCTGCTGCTCCTTGTGCGGCTTGGCTTGCCAGCTGGGCGGGCGTTTTTCGAGGAACGCGCGCAGCCCTTCCTGACCCTCGTCGCTGACCCGAATGCGGGCGATGGCGTTTTCGCAGTAGCGGCGCAGTGCCGGGCTCAGTTCGCCGTCATCCACTTCGCGCAGCAGGTCTTTGGTGGCGCGCAGCGCCTGGGGGCTGTTTTGCAGCAGGGTTTCGATCCACGCCTCGGCCTGCGCGTGCAGCTCTGCGGCCGGGTACACCTCGGCCAGCAGCCCCAGTTCGCGGGCGCGCTCGGCGCTGAAACGCTCGGCGGTCAGCGCATAGCGGCGTGCGGCGCGCTCGCCGATCGCCTTGACCACGAACGGGCTGATGACCGCCGGGGCCAGGCCAATGCGCACCTCCGACAGGCAAAACTGTGCATCATCGGCGCCAATGGCCATGTCGCAGCAACTGATCAGCCCCAGCGCGCCGCCGTAGGCTGCGCCTTGGACAACCGCCAGGGTCGGCACCTTGAGCCGGTGCAGGGCGTACATCAACTCGCCCAACTGGCGCGCGTCGTCCAGGTTGGTGTTGAAGTCCAGCGCAGCCGACTGCTGCATCCAGGCCAGGTCCGCCCCGGCGCTGAAGTGCCGGCCACGGGCACGCAGCAGCACAAAGCGCAGGCTAGCGTCGTTGCCAAGCTGTTCAATGGTCACGACCAGCTCGCGGATCATCTGGGCGTTGAAGGCGTTGTTCTTGTCCTCGCGGCTCAGCCACAGGGTGGCGAAGCCGCGAGGGTCCTTGTGCAGTTCGAGGGTGGCGAAATCGCTCATGGGTCACATCCGGAAGATGCCGAAACGGCTCTGTTCAATCGGGGCGTTCAGCGCAGCGGAAAGCGCCAGGCCAAGCACGTCGCGGGTTTGCGCCGGGTCAATGACGCCGTCATCCCACAGCCTTGCGCTTGAGTAGTACGGGTGGCCCTGTTGCTCGTACTGATCGAGAATCGGTTGTTTGAGGCGCTGCTCGTCCTCAAGGCTGAACACTTCGCCGCTGCGCTCGCTTTGTTCGCGCTTGACCTGGGCCAGCACGCCGGCGGCTTGCTCGGCGCCCATCACGCCAATGCGCGCGTTTGGCCACATCCACAAAAAACGCGGGTCGTAGGCGCGCCCGCACATGCCGTAGTTGCCGGCACCGAAACTGCCGCCGATGATCACCGTGAACTTAGGCACCTGGGCGCAGGCCACGGCGGTCACCAGCTTGGCGCCGTGCTTGGCGATGCCGCCTTCTTCGTATTTCTTGCCGACCATGAACCCTGTGATGTTCTGCAAGAACACTAGCGGGATGCCACGCTGGCAGGCCAGTTCGATGAAGTGCGCACCTTTTTGCGCAGCTTCTGCGAACAAAATGCCGTTGTTGGCCAATATCGCGATCGGGTAGCCGTGCAGGTGGGCAAAGCCACACACCAGCGTGGTGCCGAACAGGGCCTTGAACTCATCGAACTGCGAACCGTCGACCAGCCGCGCGATCACCTCGCGCACATCAAACGGCTGCTTGGCCTCGGCGGGCACCACGCCATACAGCTCATTGGCGTCGTACAGCGGGGCAACCGGCGCCTGGCATTGCAGCCTGCCGAGCTTGTGCCAGTTGAGGTTGGCCACGCAGCGCCGGGCCAGGGCCAGGGCGTGTTCGTCATCTTCGGCGTAGTGGTCGGCGACGCCGCTGGTGCGGCAGTGCACATCGGCGCCGCCGAGGTCCTCGGCGCTGACCACTTCACCGGTGGCGGCCTTCACCAGCGGGGGGCCGGCGAGGAAGATGGTCGCTTGCTGGCGCACCATGATCGCCTCGTCGGCCATGGCTGGCACATAGGCGCCGCCAGCGGTGCACGAGCCCATTACCACGGCGATCTGCGGGATGCCCAAGGCGCTCATGTTGGCCTGGTTGAAGAAGATTCGGCCAAAGTGCTCGCGGTCAGGGAATACCTCGTCCTGGCGCGGCAGGTTGGCGCCGCCTGAGTCCACCAGGTACAGGCAGGGCAGGCGATTCTGCAGGGCGATGGCCTGCGCGCGCAGGTGCTTTTTGACCGTAAGCGGGTAATACGAGCCGCCTTTGACCGTGGCGTCGTTGGCCACGATCATGCATTCCACGCCCTCGATGCGGCCGATCCCGGCAATCACGCCGGCAGCGGGCACGTCTTCGCCATACACCTGGTGGGCTGCCAGCTGGCCGATTTCAAGAAACGCCGAACCCGGGTCGAGCAGCCGGTCGATACGTTCGCGTGGCAGTAACTTGCCGCGCGAGGTGTGGCGTTGCTGGGCCTTTTGCCCGCCGCCCTGGGCAACTTGGGCAAGCAGGCTGCGCAGGGCATTGACCTGTTCCAGCATGGCGGCGCTGTTGGCGGCGAAATCCGCCGCACGGGTGTTCAACTGAGACTTCAGAATCATCGCAGGTCCTTGGGCAGCGGCCAGGCTGTAACCGGCAAGCTGCAAGCTTGGTACGCGTGGGCTACCCGCGTTCAGCGGGTTTCGTTGAACAGTTCGCGGCCGATCAGCATGCGGCGGATTTCGCTGGTACCCGCGCCGATCTCGTACAACTTGGCATCGCGCAGCAGGCGCCCGGCTGGGAATTCGTTGATGTAGCCGTTGCCACCGAGAATCTGGATCGCCTCCAGGGCCATTTGCGTGGCGCGCTCGGCGCTGTACAGGATCACCCCGGCGGCATCCTTGCGTGTGGTCTCGCCACGGTCGCAAGCCTGGGCCACGGCATACAGGTACGCGCGGCTGGCGTTGAGCTGGGTGTACATGTCGGCGATCTTGCCCTGGATAAGCTGGAACTCGCCGATGCTCTGGCCAAACTGCTTGCGGTCGTGAATGTACGGCACCACCAGGTCCATGCAGCTTTGCATGATGCCGGTAGGGCCGCCGGCCAGCACCACGCGCTCGTAATCCAGGCCGCTCATCAGCACTTTTACGCCGCTGTTGAGCTGGCCAAGCATGTTTTCTTCTGGCACTTCGACATCATCGAAGAACAGCTCGCAGGTGTTGGAGCCGCGCATGCCGAGCTTGTCGAACTTGTTGCTGCGGGTGAAGCCTTTCCAGTCGCGCTCGACAATGAACGCAGTGATGCCATGGGCGCCGCGTTCAAGGTCAGTCTTGGCGTAGATCACGTAAGTATTGGCGTCGGGGCCGTTGGTGATCCAGGTCTTGCTGCCGTTGAGCAGGTAATGGTCGCCGCGCTTGTCGGCGCGCAGCTTCATCGACACTACGTCGGAGCCGGCATTGGGCTCGCTCATGGCCAGCGCGCCGATGTGCTCGCCGCTGATCAGGCCCGGCAGGTACTTGGCCTTTTGCGCCGCGTTGCCGTTGCGGTTGATCTGGTTCACGCACAGGTTGGAGTGCGCGCCATAGGACAACGCCACCGAGGCCGAGCCGCGGCTGATTTCCTCCATGCATACCACATGCGCCAGGTAGCCCAGGCCGGCGCCGCCGTACTCTTCAGACACGGTGATGCCCAGCAGGCCCATGTCGCCGAACTTGCGCCACATATCGGCGGGGAACAGGTTGTCTTCATCGATTTGCGCGGCGCGCGGGGCCAGTTCTGCTGCGACAAATTGGCGGACCTGGTCGCGGAGCATGTCGATGGTCTCGCCCAGGGCGAAGTTCAGGGTTGGGTAATGCATGAGCGGCACCTTGTTGTTCTTGATATGGCTCGTGGGGGCGGGCTTGCCGGGCCAAAGCGGCAGTGGTTTACGTTAGCAATTGCGGGGCAAGCCCGCCCCCACAGGGCGTTTTTTTGATCACCTTTACGTTAACGTAAACCTGAGTGGGTGAATTGTCCAGCCGGCTGTTTGGGACGGGTCAGGCTTTTGCGGCCAGCGCCTTGCGCACCAGTCGGTCGAGGGTTTTGAAAACTACGAGGGTGGGGATTTGTGTCGGAAGCCGGATGCCAAGTGCTTCCTCAACCAGGGCCTGCATCTCGACCATGTCCATGCTGTCAGCGCCCAATTCGTGGAAGCTCAAGTCGCTCAAAAGGTCTTTTTCTTCCAGCTCCAAATGAGCCGCGAAGATGCGCAGAAGCGTGGTAGTGATGGAGTCGTGGGCGGGCATGGCGTTCATCGGCGATAGGGATGAGCGTCTTGTTACGCGCATTGGCAGGGCGGGGCTACTGATAGAAATGTCAGTTGCGCGCAAGTTAGGGGTATGCGTTGTGCGAAAAAACGGCGCAACAGCTAAACACGGCGCCTAGTGTTGAGCGCTAAGCAAGCTTGCTTTTCACGATTTTCGTTACGTCTGCGACCGTGGCGCTGGCTTCGAGAAGGCGCGCGTACGTCTTGTCATCTAGCTCTATTTCAAATTCTTCTTCGATGGCAAGCCTGAGTGACATGAGAGCAACTTCATCGGCTTCGAGGTCCTTCTGAAGAGTGGCTGTAGGCTTCACCTCAGATGCGTCCAGATTCATATCAGATGCAATGCAGTCCTTAACACGTGTTTCCAGGTCGTCGCTCATTACCAGTATCTCCGTCATGTTCATGAAGTGTCATTGAGCACCCCGCCCAAAGACTTCGCTACTGGCAAAAATATCAGGTGCCGCCCAACCAGGCGCGGCAACCCGTCTATCCTCACACCTTCACCGGCGGCTCCTCGCTCGGTGGGTCACCCACGGTAGGCGGCACGGTTGGCTTGATCGGCAATTCATCCGGCTCATGCACCGGCGGCGGCAGGGGTGGCTCGTCGATGTTCGGGTCGGGAGTCTCTGGTGGCACTGGAATGTTCATGGGGCCTGACCTCGCGGGATGAATGAAGAGGTACTGCAGGCTACGACAAGTGCTTTGCGCCTTTCGCTCAGTTTTTTTGAACCCCCGCGCGCGTTCACGGCTCAGAACCCTTACCGCCACAATCCCCCTGGAGTGAGTGCGATGTCAGGTAACGAGCCCTTCGAAAGCGTGCCAATGGCCTTGGATCATCCGGACCAGGCCATCAGCCTGTCCCAGGCGTTGCTCGCGCCGCGCATCGTGATCGAGGATGCCGGCCCCGTGCTCGACGCTGGCGCATTTGCCGCCAAGGCCATCAGCGGCCAGCCGGTGCAGGCCAGCGCCAAGGTCTACAGCGACGGCCACGACCGCCTGGCGGTGATGCTTTACTGGCGCCAGGCCCACAGCCGGCGCTGGCACGCCGTGCCCATGCAGTCGCCGGGCAACGACCTGTGGCTGGCTGAATTCACGCCCACCGAGCTTGGCCTGCACCTGTTCAGCATCGAAGCGTGGATCGACCCGTTCGCCACCTATTGTTACGACCTCGAGAAAAAGTACGCAGCTGGCGTAGATGTCACCCTTGAACTCGAAGAGGGCCGGCAGATGCTCGGTAAAGGCATCGAGCGCAGCGACGGCTTGCTGCATGAGCAACTGCTGGAGATCCAGCAGCGCCTGCCAAGCCTTGCGCCGCACGAGCAGGTGGCGCAGTTGCTTGACGCCGACACCGCACGCCTGATGAATGAAGCCGAACACCGCAGCTACCTGACCCGCAGCCGCGAGTTCCCGCTGGACGTCGATCGCCCTGCGGCGCAATTTGCCAGTTGGTACGAGCTGTTCCCGCGCTCGGTCACCGACAGCCCGGAGCGCCACGGCACTTTCAACGATGTGCACAAGCGGCTGGCGGCGATCCGCGACATGGGCTTCGACGTGCTGTACTTCCCGCCCATTCACCCCATCGGCAAGCAGCACCGCAAAGGCCGTAACAACGCCTTGCAGGCCGGCCCCGATGACCCTGGCAGCCCTTACGCCATCGGCAGTGCCGAGGGTGGCCACGATGCCATCCACCCACAACTGGGTAGCCGCGAGGACTTCCGCCGGCTGGTGCTCGCCGCCGCCGAACATGGCTTGGAAATCGCCTTGGATTTTGCCATCCAGTGTTCCCAGGACCACCCGTGGCTCAAGGAACACCCCGGCTGGTTCAGCTGGCGCCCGGACGGCAGCATCCGCTATGCCGAGAACCCGCCGAAGAAGTACCAGGACATCGTCAACGTCGACTTCTATGCGCCCGACGCGGTGCCGGGGTTGTGGCTGGCCCTGCGCGATGTAGTGATTGGCTGGGTAGAGCAGGGGGTCAAGACCTTCCGCGTCGACAACCCGCACACCAAGCCCTTGCCGTTCTGGCAGTGGCTGATCGCCAATGTGCGCAGCCAGTACCCCGAGGTGCTGTTCCTCGCCGAGGCCTTTACCAAGCCCGCGATGATGGCCCGGCTGGGCAAGGTCGGCTACGCCCAGAGCTACACCTATTTCACCTGGCGCAACACCAAGCAAGAGCTGCGCGAGTATTTCGAAGAACTCAACCAGCCGCCCTGGAGCCACTGCTACCGGCCGAACTTCTTCGTCAATACCCCGGATATCAACCCGTTTTTCCTGCACAACTCTGGCCGCGCCGGTTTTCTCATCCGCGCAGCTTTGGCAACCATGGGCTCCGGGCTGTGGGGCATGTATTCAGGCTTTGAGCTGTGCGAAGCGGCAGCGCTACCGGGCAAGGAGGAATACCTGGACTCGGAAAAGTACGAAATTCGCCCGCGCGATTACACCGCCCCCGGCAACATCGTCGCCGAGATCGCCCAGCTCAACCGCATACGCCGGCAAAACCGCGCCCTGCAGACGCACCTTGGGGTGGTGTTCCTCAATTGCTGGAACGACCAGATCCTGTACTTCGCCAAAATGACACCTGCGCGCGACAACATCGTGCTGGTGGCCATCAGCCTTGACCCGCACAACGCCCAGGAAGCCAATTTCGAGCTGCCGCTGTGGGAGCTGGGGCTGGACGACACCGCCAGCACCCAAGGCGAAGACCTGATGACCGGCCACCGCTGGGCCTGGCATGGCAAGACCCAGTGGATGCGTATCGAGCCCTGGCACCAGCCGTTCGGCATCTGGCGCATCGAGAAAATGCGCTAGACGCACCGCGCACTTAAAGGAGTTGCACATGGCCAAGCGTTCCCGCCCGGCAGCGTTCATCGATGACCCGCTCTGGTACAAGGATGCGGTGATCTACCAATTGCACATCAAGTCGTTTTTCGATGCCAACAACGACGGTATCGGCGATTTTGCCGGGTTGATCAGCAAGCTCGACTATATTGCCGAACTGGGGGTGAACACCCTGTGGCTGCTGCCGTTCTACCCCTCGCCACGGCGCGACGACGGCTATGACATCGCCGAGTACAAGGCCGTACACCCCGACTACGGCAGCATGGCCGATGCCCGGCGCTTCATTGCCGAGGCGCACAAGCGCAACCTGCGGGTGATCACGGAGCTTGTCATCAACCACACCTCCGACCAGCACCCGTGGTTCCAGCGTGCGCGCCACGCCAAGCGCGGCAGCAAGGCGCGGGATTTTTACGTGTGGTCGGATGATGAACACAAATACGACGGCACGCGGATCATCTTTCTCGATACCGAGAAGTCCAACTGGACCTGGGACCCGGTGGCCGGTCAGTACTTCTGGCACCGGTTTTACTCCCATCAGCCGGACCTGAACTTCGACAACCCGCAGGTGCTCAAGGCGGTGATCGAGGTGATGCGTTTCTGGCTCGACCTAGGGGTCGATGGCCTGCGCCTGGATGCCATTCCGTACCTGATCGAACGCGACGGCACCAACAACGAGAACCTCCCGGAAACCCACGCCGTACTCAAGGCGATCCGCGCCGAAATCGACGCCAACTACCCCGACCGCATGCTGTTGGCCGAAGCCAACCAGTGGCCCGAGGATACGCGCCCGTATTTCGGTGAAGGCGACGGCGATGAATGCCACATGGCGTTCCATTTCCCGTTGATGCCGCGCATGTACATGGCGCTGGCCATGGAAGACCGCTTCCCGATTACCGACATCCTGCGCCAGACCCCGGAAATACCCGCCAATTGCCAATGGGCGATCTTCCTGCGCAACCACGATGAGCTGACCCTGGAAATGGTCACCGACCGTGAGCGCGACTACCTGTGGAACCACTACGCCGAGGACCGCCGCGCGCGTATCAACCTGGGCATTCGCCGCCGCCTGGCGCCGCTGCTGCAGCGCGATCGGCGGCGCATCGAGCTGCTGACCAGCCTGCTGCTGTCGATGCCCGGCACGCCCACGCTGTACTACGGCGACGAGCTAGGCATGGGCGACAATATCTACCTGGGCGACCGCGACGGCGTGCGCACACCCATGCAGTGGTCGCCGGACCGCAACGGCGGCTTCTCGCGGGCCGACCCGCAGCGCCTGGTGCTGCCGCCGGTCATGGACCCTTTGTATGGCTACCAGACCATCAACGTCGAAGCGCAGGCCCACGACCCGCATTCGCTGCTGAACTGGAACCGCCGGCTGTTGGCAGTGCGTAACCAGCAAAAAGCCTTTGGGCGTGGCAGCCTGAAAATGCTCAGCCCCAGCAACCGGCGCATCCTTGCGTACATTCGCGAATACACCGACGCCGAGGGCCATACCGAGATCGTCCTGTGCGTGGCCAACGTGTCACGCGCCGCCCAGGCAGCAGAGCTTGAACTGTCGCAGTACGCCGACCGGGTGCCGGTGGAGATGCTCGGCGGCAGCGCGTTCCCACCGATCGGCCAGTTGCCGTTTCTGCTCACCCTGGCCCCGTATGGCTTCTACTGGTTCGTGCTGGCTGCCCATGACCGCATGCCCAGCTGGCACATCCAGCCCGCCGAGAGCCTGCCGGAGCTCGAAACCCTGGTGCTGCGCAAACGTATGGAAGAACTGCTCGAAGCCCAGCCACGCGACACCCTGCAACGAACGATCCTGCCGCAATACTTGCCTAAACGGCGCTGGTTCGCCGGCAAGGAAGGGCCTATCGACCAGGTGCGCCTGAGTTACGGCGTGCGCCTGGCCACTTCGGCGTTGCCGGTGCTGCTCAGCGAGTTCGAGGTGCACAGCGATGGCGTGGTTACCCACTACCAGTTGCCATTCGGCTTGCTGCCCGAAGACCAGATCAACGCTGCCTTGCCGCAGCAACTGGCGCTGGCGCGGGTACGTCGTGGCCGGCAGGTGGGGCTGATTACCGATGCTTTTGTCCTTGAGCCTTTCATCCGCGCGGTGTTGCGTGGCTGCCAGGACGGCCTGCGGCTGCCGTGCGGCGAGGGCCTGGGGGAGTTGCATTTCGAATGCACCGAGCAATTGGCAGTGCTGGGTCTGAACGATGAAAGCGAAGTGCGCTACCTGAGCGCCGAGCAGTCCAACAGTTCGGTGGTGGTCGGCGGTTGCGTGGTGCTCAAGCTGATCCGCCGGGTCAACCCTGGTATTCACCCCGAACTTGAAATGAGCGCGTACCTGACCGAAGCAGGCTTTGCCAATATCTCGCCGTTGCTGGCCTGGGTCAGCCGCGTCGATGCAGCGGAGCAGCCGCACCTGCTGATGATTGCCCAGGGTTACCTGAGCAACCAAGGTGATGCCTGGGCCTGGACACAGAACACCCTCGAACGCGCTATTCGCGATGAGATGGAGCCGTCCAGCCACCAGCAGGAGGCCCATACCGATGCACTGGCCGAACTTGGCGCCTTCGCCGGCCTGCTCGGCCAGCGCCTTGGCGAGATGCACCTGTTGCTGGGCGCTCCAACAGACGATACGGCCTTTGCACCACGGCCCAGCACTGCCGAGGACAGCGAACGCTGGAGCACGCAGATCAACGCCGAGCTGGAGCATGCCCTCGACCTGTTGGCCCAGCACCGCGACAACCTCGCACCCGATAGCCAGGCGCTGGTCGACGACCTGCAGCAACAGCGCGCAGGGCTCGCCCAGCACATTGCCAACCTGGCGCGGCAGGCTGAAGGCGGTCTTTTGATGCGGGTTCATGGCGACCTGCACTTGGGTCAGGTGCTGGTGGTGCAGGGCGATGCCTATCTGATCGACTTCGAGGGTGAGCCGGCGCGGCCTCTTGAAGAGCGGCGGGCCAGACACAGCCCGTACAAGGACGTCAGCGGCGTGCTGCGCTCGTTCGACTATGCTGCTGCGATGATTTTGCGCAGCGCCTCGGCGGTCGACCTGTCGGACGCCGCCGGCCAGGCTCGCCAGCGCGTCGCCCGGCAATACCTGCACCAATCCAGGCATGCCTTTGTCGAAGCCTATGGCTTGGCCACGGCCGCCATGCCCCACGCGTGGCAGCACGCCGAGGGCGAGCGCGCGGCGCTGGAGCTGTTCTGCCTGGAAAAAGCCGCCTACGAGATCACCTACGAGGCCGAAAACCGGCCAGGCTGGCTGGCCGTACCTTTGCATGGCTTGCATTGGTTGATCAGTACGTGGGGCGAGGCATGAACCTGAATGAACCTGGCGTTGCGCCGCAGCGTCAGACAATCGCTTTGAACTACACATGGAAAGGGGCTGTGAGATGAATGCAACCACGCGTGACAACGGCGGCCTCCGGCAGCGGGACCTCGATGCCCTGGCCAGCGCCGAGCACGCCGACCCGTTCGCCGTGCTCGGCCCGCACCCCGATGGTGCAGGCGGGCTGAACATCCGGGCCTACCTGCCCAACGCCCTGAGTGTGCAAGTGCTGGCCCGCGACGATGGCCGGCCTCTGGCCCAGATGCAGCAGGGCAAGTTGCCCGGGCTTTTCACCGCCCACGTGCAGCAGGCTCATCCCTATCTGCTGCAGATTGCCTGGGCCGGCGGCGAGCAGGTCACCGAAGACCCGTACAGCTTTGGCCCGCAACTGGGTGACATGGACATGCACCTGTTCGCCGAAGGCAACCACCGCGACCTGGCCGGGCGTTTTGGCGCCCAGCCGGTGCAGGTCGACAGTGTCGACGGGGTGTGCTTTTCGGTGTGGGCGCCCAACGCCCGGCGCGTGTCGGTAGTGGGCGACTTCAACAACTGGGACGGCCGCCGCCACCCCATGCGCCTGCGCCATGGCGCCGGGGTGTGGGAGTTGTTCATCCCGCGCCTGGCCGCAGGCGAAACTTACAAATACGAAGTGCTCGGCGCCGAAGGTGTTTTGCCGCTCAAGGCCGACCCACTGGCCCGTGCCACTGAGCTGCCGCCCAGCACCGCCTCCAAGGTAGCCGGCCCGCTGGCGCATGCCTGGCAGGACCAGCAATGGCTTGAGCAGCGCGCCCATCGCCACGCCTACAACGCGCCGCTGTCGATCTACGAGCTGCACGTCGGCTCCTGGCGCTGCGAACTGGACGATGCCGGCGAGGTGGCGCGGTTCTACAACTGGCGCGAACTGGCCGAGCGTCTGGTGCCTTATGTGCAAGAGCTGGGCTTCACCCACATCGAACTGATGCCGATCATGGAGCACCCGTTCGGCGGCTCGTGGGGCTATCAGCCGCTGTCGATGTTCGCGCCCACCTCGCGCTACGGCAGCGCCGAAGACTTTGCCTTCTTCGTCGACGCCTGCCACCAGGGCGGCATTGGTGTGTTGCTGGACTGGGTGCCTGCGCATTTCCCCACCGACGAACATGGCCTGGCACGCTTCGACGGCACTGCGCTGTACGAGTACGACAACCCGCTCGAAGGCTTCCACCAGGACTGGAACACGCTCATCTACAACCTTGGGCGCAACGAGGTGCGCGGTTTTATGCTGGCCTCGGCACTGCATTGGCTCCGGCACTTCCATATCGACGGCCTGCGCGTGGACGCAGTCGCCTCGATGCTGTACCGCGACTACTCGCGCAAGGCCGGTGAGTGGGTGCCTAACCGCCATGGCGGGCGCGAGAACCTCGAGGCCATCGATTTTATCCGCCACCTCAATCAAGTGGCCGCCCACGAGGCCCCAGGCGCGCTGATCATCGCCGAGGAATCCACCGCATGGCCGGGCGTCAGCCAGCCGGTGCAGCAAGGCGGGTTGGGTTTTGCCTACAAATGGAACATGGGCTGGATGCACGACACGCTGCATTACATCCAGAACGACCCGGTGCATCGCAACCATCATCACAACGAGCTGAGCTTCGGGCTGATCTACGCGTATTCCGAGCACTTCATCCTGCCCATCTCCCACGATGAGGTGGTGCACGGCAAGCACTCGCTGATCGACAAGATGCCCGGTGACCGTTGGCAGAAATTCGCCAACCTGCGTGCCTACCTTGCGTTCATGTGGACCCACCCCGGCAAGAAGCTACTGTTCATGGGCTGCGAGTTCGGCCAGTGGCGTGAGTGGAACCATGATCAGCAGTTGGACTGGTACCTGCTGCAGTACCCCGAGCACCAAGGGGTGCAGAAGCTGGTCGGCGACCTCAACCGTTTGTATCGCGAGCTGCCGGCGCTGCACGAGCAGGATTGCCAGCCCCAGGGCTTCCAGTGGCTGATTGGCGATGATGCGCAGAACAGCGTGTATGCCTGGTTGCGTTGGAGCAGCCAGGGTGAGCCGTTGCTGGTGGTCGCCAACTTCACCCCGGTGCCGCGCGAGGGGTATCGCATTGGTGTACCGTTTGGCGAACAGTGGCAGGAGTTGCTCAACAGTGATGCCGAGCTGTATGCCGGCTCCAACGTTGGCAACCTTGGGGCGGTAGCCAGTGATGCGATTGCCAGCCACGGCCAGCCGCTGTCGCTGTCGTTGAACCTGCCGCCGCTGGGGGTTCTGGTGATGAAGCCGGCCTGACGCCCCGGCCTTCACACGTTCACTGTAGGAGCGGCCTTATGTCGCGAAAGGGCTGCGTAGCAGCCCCAGGATCTCTGTCTCACACAAAATCCCGGGGGCTGCTACGCAGCCCTTTCGCGACATAAGGCCGCTCCTACAAGTGCGGCAAGAAGCCGATCGTTCCTACCACCGCATCCTCACCCCCAGGCTGCCAATCAGCCCGTTCAGGTCGTTGTCATCGACATCACTGCTGTAATCGGCGCTGACAAACAGCGCCACATTCGGCGTGACCCGCGCCACCAGCCCCAAGCCCAATTCCACGGTCGCCGCGCTGCGCGAGCTTGAGATCTTGTCCACTTCATCGAGCTTGACCGTGTCGTAGTTGCTGAAGTCGTACCACACGTTGGTGCGCACATAGGGTTCAATCGGCATGCCGCGTACCTCATAACGCGCCGACAGTTTCGCCCCCACCCGGCCGCTCCAGCTCGGCTGGCTGTCAAAGGCCTTCAGTGTCTCCTCCTGTACCTGGCTGCCGGGGAAGAACTGCTGGTTGATCAACTGGGCCTGGGGCTCGATCACCCAGTGGTCGCCCAGACCAATGGGAAAACCGCCTTCCACCGAAAAGGTCATGGCATGCCCGCTGTCATCGACCCGCTGGCCGCCCTCGGAACGGCCATTGACATCGATCCGCGACCCCATGGCCACGGCATCCACGTGCCAGCCCTGGGCATGGGTCATGCTCCAGTACACCCCAAGGCTCTCGCCGCTGAGGTTGACCGCATTGCGCTGCTTGTCACCGAGCAACGGGCGCATGCCATTGAAGCTGCTCTGCAGGTTGTTTTGGCCGACGAAGATCCCGGCCCGGTGCACATTGCCGCCAGCGGTTTCACGCACGAACAGGTCAGGCCCTACCATCATCTGCTGGCTGGGCGCCTCCAGATGCGCCGGCGCCTGGCCACCGGGTTGTGGCGCACTGGGGAAAAACTGCGCCCATTGGCTGGCGATCAGGTCTGGGGCGCTCTGGCCATGGCGCTCGCCCATCCGCTCGCTGAAGGCCGTGAGCATACCCTGGGTCAGGCCGTTGGCATTGAGGGGGTCGAGCGACAGGGTAGGCGTGGCCGGTACATCCAGATACCGGCTGAAGGGCTCGCGTTCCTGCTCATCGAAGGCAAACGTCTGCACCGGTAGCGAAAACAGCAATGATGCACAGAAAACAGCCTCACAACGCCGGGTGTTCGAAGTGTGGGTCATGGCGGATCTCCTGTTTGTCGTGGGGTTGAACAACCACTACCTGGCGTGATGTCACTGAGCTGACGACAAAACAGGAGGCGACAAAGACCAGCGCCCCGGCCTTTCGTGAACACGCGCAAAGACGCGAGCTAGAGGCCCGGAACGTTTTATTACCGTTGTTGGTTCTGTTCAGCTAAGGAGACAGCCGCGCTTGCGTCAAGAAGCTGTGAAATGCGCGTGCACAGCGCGTGAAGGGCGCCAATGTATTGATTGGGAAGGGGATTGGGGGGTGGATATGGGCGTAGGTTATTTCGCCGCTGCTGGCTATGCCGAATCATTGCTAGGGCGCACCGGCGTCCTGCAAAAGACGGGGGCGTTACCGCCCCCGTCTACCGGTCACTCTTCCTCGCGTTGCAGCACCATCAGCAGCACCGAGCGGCCTTGCACCTGGAACTCGGTATCGAATTCCAGGCGCTGAGCCTTGCGCAGCTCCGGTCGGTCGGTATCGATGAGGCAGCTCCAGTACTCGCCCTCTGGCACCTGGGGCAGGGTGAATGGCACCACGTCATGGTAGGCGTTGACGATCAGCAGCATGGTCGCTTCGGCCCCTGGCCGGGCGATACCGCTGACCTGCGCGCGGCCGTCCATGAGCATGCCAAGGCAACGACCATGCGGGTCCTCCCACTGCTCGACGCTCATCTCATTGCCGTCGGGCGCAAGCCAGGTCACGTCCTTGACGCCAATCGCCTCGTTGTAGTCGCCCACCAGGAAGCGTGAGCGGCGCAGGATCGGGTATTTGAGGCGCAGGCGGTTGAGGCGTTTGACGAATGCCAGCAAGTGCTGGCCTTCTTCGTCTATGTCCCAATTCACCCAGCCGATCTCGCTGTCCTGGCAATAGGCGTTGTTGTTGCCGTGCTGGGTGCGGCTGAATTCGTCCCCGGCGACGATCATGGGCGTGCCTTGCGACAGCAGCAAGGTGGCGAAGAAATTGCGCATCTGGCGCATGCGCAAGGCATTGATCGCCTCGTCATCGGTGGGGCCTTCGGCGCCGCAGTTCCACGACAGGTTGTTGTCGGTGCCGTCCTGGTTGTTTTCGTCGTTGTCCTCGTTGTGCTTTTCGTTGTACGACACCAGGTCGCGCAAGGTGAAACCGTCGTGGGCAGTGATGAAGTTGACCGAGGCATAGGGGCGCCGGCCACGGTTGTTGAACAGGTCGCCAGAAGCCGTAATGCGCGCGGCAAAATCGGCAAGCTTGCCCTCATCACCTTTCCAGAAGCTGCGCACGGTGTCGCGGAAGCGGTCGTTCCATTCCGCCCAGCCTGGGGCGAAATTGCCCACCTGGTAACCGCCGGGGCCGCAGTCCCAAGGTTCGGCAATCAGTTTGACCTGGCTCAGCATCGGGTCCTGGCGGCAGGCCACGAGGAAGCCGTGTCGCTCGCTGTAACCATCGTGGTAACGGCCTAGAATGGTCGCCAGGTCGAAGCGGAAACCGTCCACGTGCATCTCGCCGGCCCAATAGCGCAGTGAGTCGGTGACCAGTTGCAGCACGCAGGGGTGGCTCAGGTCCAGGGTGTTGCCGGTGCCGGAATCGTTGATGTAGTAACGCTTGTCGTCGGGCATCAGGCGGTAGTACGAGGCGTTGTCGATACCGCGCATCGACAGGGTCGGGCCGCGCTCGTTGCCTTCGGCGGTGTGGTTGTAGACCACGTCCAGAATCACTTCAAGGCCGGCATCGTGAAGGTGCGCGACCATTTCCTTGAATTCGGCAATCTTGCCACTGGCCAGGTACTTCGGGTGCGGGGCGAAAAACGCAATGCTGTTGTAGCCCCAGTAGTTGTTCAGGCCCTTGTCCAGCAGGTGCTGGTCATTGACGAAGGCGTGGATCGGCAACAGCTCGATGCTCGATACGCCAAGCTCTTTGATGTGCTTGAGCAGTTCGTCGTTGGCCAGCCCTGCGAAGGTGCCACGCAGCTCCTCGGGCACCGCCGGGTGGCGCATGCTGATGCCACGGGTGTGGGCTTCGTAGATGATCGTGCGCTCCCACGGCACCGACACACGTTGGTCGCGGCCCCAGGTAAACGCCGGGTCGATCACCTTGCATTTAGGCACGAATGGCGCGCTGTCGCGTTCATCGAATGACAGGTCGTCATCGGGGTGGCCAATGGTGTAGCCAAATAGCGCTTCGGACCATTTCAACTCGCCAACCAGTTGCTTGGCATAAGGGTCGATCAGCAGCTTGTTGGGGTTGAAACGGTGGCCGTTCTGCGGCTCGTAAGGGCCGTAGACGCGGTAGCCGTACACCAGCCCAGGATGCGCATCGGGCAGGTAGCCGTGGTAGATCTCATCGGTGTACTCCGGCAGTTCGATGCGTTCGAGCTCGTTTTCGCCCGTGGAGTCGAACAGGCACAGTTCGACTTTGGTGGCGTTTGCCGAGAACAGCGCAAAATTGACGCCCAGCCCATCCCAGTTGGCGCCGAGCGGGAAGGGCAGGCCCTCACGAATGCGCGACGGGGCAACGGAGCGGGTTTTCTTGTGGGTACGGGGGTTCATGGCAGGCCTCGTGGAGCCTCGCAACGCGAGCGCAAGGGCTTAACTGAAAGACGTTAGCCGGCGGCGTAACGCTGTTGTTCAAAGTCGCTGGGGCCGCTTTGCGGCCCTTTCGCGACACAAGGCCGCTCCTACAGAAGAGCGCAGCCCCGGGTAGGAGCGGCCTTGTGTCGCGATGGGCTGCATCGCAGCCCCAAGTGGAGTGGTTATCCAGCGGCGGGCTTTTTCGCAGCCCTTGGCTTCTTCGCCGCCACCGGTTTTGCAACCGCTGCCGTGGCCGGTGGCACTTTTGCGTCAGCCTTGGGCTTGGGCGCAGGTTTCTTGCGTGGCGCCGCCTTAGGCGCTAACGATTCCGCCTCGGCCAGTTTGCGCGCCATGGCCCAATGGCGCTCCTCCTGCCCCTCGGGTTTCCCCTCTGACTCCCAGATCTCATAGGCAAATTCGCGAACTCGTTTTTCATCGACACTCATCACGACGCTCCTGAATACAGTTAGGCACGATCAATCAGTACATTGACCGGGAACTCCGCCAGCACGGTGCTCACTTTCAGCTCCCTTGAAGGGCTGACCGCGGTGCTGCCGAAAAGTCCCGAGCAATTGGCAGGCGACAAGGCGAACGGCAATATCAGCCGAGTATCGTCCCAGTTCTGCGCCGGGATCAGTGGGGTGGTGGCTGAGCCCAGCAGTGCGCTGGCCAGCCGCGGTACAACGATGATGGCGCGCTCACCCTCACCCAGGCGGGCGAAGGCCAGCACCTTGTCGGCGTGGCGCCCCTGCACCGTCAAGGGCAGGTACGCGCCGCGTCTGAACAGGTCGGCATGGGCCTGGCGGCAATCCAGCACACCGGCCACGAGGGCCTGCTTGATGCGCCCGTCGCGCCAATGTTGCAGCAGCGTCGGCAGCGGCGCGCTTGCGTTCAGGCTGGCCCGTCTTGCAGCGTAGTCCACCGGGCGGCGGTTGTCCGGGTCGACCAGGCTCAGGTCCCAGTACTCATTGCCTTGGTACAGGTCGGGTACCCCGGGCGTGGTCATGCGCAGCAGGCACTGCACCAAGCCATTGAGTGCGCCGGGGCAGGCGATCTGCTGCGCGGCATCGTGCAGCGACTGGCGCAGTTGCGGCGCATCGCCCAGCAGCAGCCCATCGAGGTAGCTGCTGCAGGCCTGTTCGTAGCGGTCATTGGGCGCTGCCCAGCTGCTACGCAATTTGGCCTCGCGCAGCGCTTTTTGCTGCCACTGGCGCACCCGCTCCGCGTAGCGCTGCAGCCCGGCTTGGTCATCGGGGTGCAAGTCCAGCGGCCAGCTGCCGAGCAGCGTCTGGTACAGCAGCAGCTCATCACCAGGGCTGGGTGCCGGGCCGTCTTCAAGCGCATCGCGCAGTGGCGCTGCCAGTTCGCGCCAATGCTCCACGCGGCTGGCCAGCCACGGCGCACGTTCGCTGAGCACGGCCAGGCGTGCGCGGCAGTCTTCGCCGCGCTTGTGGTCATGGGTTGCGGTCGCCAGCAGGTTGTCGGGGAAGTCACGCAGGCGGCGCTGCGCCTCGTTGCTGAACCAGGCGGGCTCGGCGCTGAAGCGTTCGGCCTCGAAGCCTACGTCATTGCGCGACAGCAGCCGGGCACTGCGGTAGAACGCGGTGTCTTCCACCGCCTTGGCGGCGCTGGGCGCGGTGAGCTGCTGGAAGCGCACGCAGGCATGGCGCAAATGCTTGCGTGGCCGGCCCGGGGGCAGCGCACGCCAGCGTTGGCCGCCCAGCCAGCGTTCCAGGTGCGCAAGCACCGGCCAGTCGGCCTCGCTCAGGGACTGGCGGGCGCCGTCCATGGCCTGCTGGAAGAATTTTTCGTCCTCGGCAGGGCGCCCGCAGGCATTGATGTAGGTGCGGTAGACCGGGTAGTGCTCCACCAACGCTTGCAGTGCCCGGCGGATCGCGCCCAAGGTCAGATCGCGGGTCATCAGGTCGTCGCGTGCCACTTGCAGCAGGGCCAAGGCCACCGACTCGCAATCGCCGGCAAGGCTTGCGTTAAGCACCAGGCGCCGGGCAATACGCACTTCCTCGGTGAACTCAGGGCGCTCGCTGACCGCCTGCCACAACTCGGTCAAGGGCGCTTCACCCGCGGGGTCATGCTGCAGCAGCGAGACCTGGTTCATGAACTCGTAGCCGGTGGTGCCGTCGGTGAGCCAGTCGCGGTGCAGGTGCTCGTCGGCGCCGAGAATCTTCTCGACGAAGATCGGGAAGTGCTCAAGTGCTGCGTGCATCGGGCGTTGGGCCAGCAGGCTGTTCACCCGCCGTCGCAGGTTGCGGCAATAGCGGCGCGGGTCGGCCAGGCCGTCGATGTGGTCGATACGCAGGCCATCGACCAGGCCGCGCTCGATCAGCTCGAACAGCTTGGCGTGGGTGGCCTCGAACACCACCGAGCGCTCCACCCGCAGCCCGCCCAGTTCGTTGATATCGAAAAAACGCCGCCAGTTGATATCGTCAGCGGCGGTGCGCCAGCTTGCCAGGCGGTAGCTCTGGCGTTCGAGCAGCAGGTGCAGGCGCTTGAAGCCGGCCTCGGTCTGGCTGTCGAAAGCCGCCAGCGCCGCCTCCAGGCTGACGCCGCCCTGCACCAGCCGGGCAAGCTCGCGGTGCAGCGGCTCGGCGCCGGCCAGCGGGTCGGCGCTGTTGGCCAGTGCGCTGAATTGCAACGCCAGTGCTTGCAGTTGCGGCTGGTCGGCCTCGCCAAGAATACGGCCGTAGTCCAATGGGCAGATCGGGAAGCGGTGGTCGTAATGGGCCACCTCGAACTGGCCACTTTTGCCATCGAACGTCAGGGGCATTTCGCCGTTTTGCAGGGTTGCGCCGTAGTCGTTGCCCAGAAACGGCAGCAGCAACTGCCCGGCCAGCAGCGGGTCGCTTGAATGCCACTGGATATCGAAGAACTCCGCATAAGGGCTGCGCCGGCCCCAGGCAAGCAAGCTCTGCCACCAGGGGTTGTCGGCGCCGCCTACGGCCATGTGGTTGGACACGGTGTCCAGGATCAGCCCCATGCCGTGCTGGCGCAGCGCGCCAACCAGCCGCTCCAGCGCTGCCTCGCCGCCAAGCTCGGGGTTGACCTGGGTGGGGTCGACCACGTCGTAGCCGTGGCGCGAGCCCGCGCGGGCGGTGAGGATGGGCGAGGCATAGACATGGCTGATGCCCAGTTGGGCGAAGTAGGGCACCAGGGGGGTGGCATCGTCCAAGGTGAAATCGCTGTGCAGTTGCAGGCGCACAGTGGCGGTCAAGGGTTTCATCGGTCACGCTCCCAGGCTTGTTCGCGGGCCTGGGCCAGCAGTTCCAGGCGCCGTATGGCGTCTTCGTTGTCGAGTAGCTCACTGGCCGGCACGGCGAAACGCCGCTGCCAGTTGGGGTGGCCGCTGGTGGTGCCGGGGAGGTTGGGCTGCTCGTCGCAACCCAGCAGGTCTTCCAGCGGCAGCAACACCAGCGGGGCGCGGGTATGGCCGACATAGCGGATAGCGGCGTCGATCAGCGCCGGGTCGCCATCAAGGCGGCCGTAGTTGGCGATCAGCGTGCGGCGCAGGCCCTCGCTTTCCTGCTTGCGCTCATCGCGCCAGTGCATTTCGGTGGGCTGGTCGATCAGTTGCAAGCGGTGATGCCAGTCGATGTCGCGGGCTGTGAGCCAACCGGCCAAAGGCGCCAGGTCGTGGGTGCCGGTGGTGGCCAGGGCGTTGTCCGGCCAGTCGAGCAAGGGTTTGAAGCGCCCTGGCGCGGTTTGCTCGAACGGCAGCACGCGCATGCCCAGCACGGCTTTGTCGGCCAGCCGCTCACGCAGGCCCTCCGGGACCGTGCCGAGGTCTTCGCCAAGGATGATGGCCTGGTGACGGTGCGATTCCAGCGCCAGCAGGCGGAGCAAGTCATCCAGCGGGTATTGCAAGTACGCGCCTTCGCTGGGCTTGGCGCCCCTTGGGATCAGCCACAGCCTGCGCAGGCCCATCACATGGTCGATGCGCAGCCCGCCGGCGTGGGCCAGGTTGGCCCGCAGCATTTCGATGAACGCGCGGTAGCCGTTGCGTTTCAAGCCCTCAGGGGAAAACGCGCAAATGCCCCAGTTCTGCCCGGCGCGGTTGAGGATGTCGGGTGGCGCGCCGACTTGCAGCTCGGCCAGCAGTTCGTCCTGGCGGCTCCAGGCCTGGCTGCCGGCGCCGTCGGCGCCCACGGCAAGGTCGGCGATCAGGCCGATGCGCATACCGTTGCCGCGTGCAGCATCCTGGGCACGTTGCAGGCTGCGCTCGGCAAGCCACTGGCAGAACGCGTGGAATTCGACGCGCGCAGGGTAGCTGTTGGCGATGGCTTCGACTTCCGGGTCGTACGGGTCGCGCCACGCTTGCGGCCACTGGCGCCAGTCGGCACCGATTCCCTCGCTGACCGCTTCTGCCTGCAGCACTTCGAAGCGGCAATGATGTTCCAGATGCTCGCCCGCGTTGGCGCGGAAGCTGTCGAAATCGGCGCGTAGGGGGTGGTCGGTGCTGCTGAACTGCTGGTAAAGCGCTTCGAGCAGCTTCCAGCGCGCTTGTGCCGCCAGCGGCCAATCGACCAAAGGCTCGTGCGCCAACCCCTCAAGCATTTGCTCAAGGCCACACGTCTGGATAGCCTGGCGCACTTCCCGTTCGCCAAACAGCATGGCCGGGCTCGCATAGAGGGCATTGAGCAGCAGGCGGCTGGAAGGTGAATACGGGCTGTAGTGGCTTTGATCGAACGCCGAAAGCGTGTGCATCGGGCTGATCGCCAAGGCATCGGCACCGCGTTCGGCAGCGCTGCGGGCCAGTTCTTCCAACGCCTGACAGTCACCGTAGCCACCATCGCCTGGGCGACGCAGGCTATACAACTGCACCGAAAGCCCCCAGCAGCGTGGGGGCGGCTGCTTGACTACATCTTCGAGCGCGTGACAGCGCGGTGGCGCTACCGCCAAGGTGAAGGTGCGGTTGTCGATGGTCAGGCGGTGATAGCCAACGGGCAGTGTGCCTGGCAGGCGGGCCTCGGCGTCCAGGCTGGTCTGCAGGTTGCTACCGTCCTCAAGCACGCACTGCACTTGGGCTGCGGCGGCAAAGTAATGGTGCAGGGCAAGTGGCTGGCCGCTGTCGGCGGTCAGCAATTGCGGCAGGTGTTGGCTGTCGTTGGCTTGTTCGACTGCGCGCAGGCTTGCGTCAATGGCGGCGTCATCGCCGGCAGGGTGGCCGAGGGCTTCGAGAATATCGCGCAGTACCGCGTCGCTGACCTGCTGCGCACGGTTATTGGCATCGACCCAGTCGCGGGCCAGGCCAACCTGCGCTGCCAGGCGGTGCAGGGGGTGTTCACTCATGGTGACTCCAGTTCGGGGGCAGCAGGCTGACTACGCAGCTGTGCGCGGCCAGTGTCGAGTCGGGGTGGGCGTTGTCGCTGGTGTCGTACAGGCGCAGCGCGCGCGCGGGCAATTGCACCGGCTGCGGCTGCTCATCCAGGTTCAGGTCGATGCGCAGTTGGCGGCCGTCGCCGAGCTGCCAGCGGGCTGTAAGGGCCTTGTTGCCGATGACCTCGCAGCCCAACGCACGGCTGCCTGGCAGGTGTGGGATGACGTGGCGGCGGCGCAGGTCGAGCAGCTGTTGATACAGGCCGTGCCAGCCGGCCAGTACCTCCTTATGGCCAAGCCTTGAACTGGCAAAGGTGCTGGCGGCGTTAGGGTCGGGGATCTGCGCGCGCTTGGCAGGGTCGGCAAAGGCGTCGAAATGGGCGAATTCGCCGCGCCTGCCTTCGCGCACCGCATCGGCCAGTTCGTCGTGGAAGTCAGTGAAGAACAGGAAGGGTTCCCGGCTGCCCTCGTCATCGCCCATGAATAGCAACGGAATCATCGGCGACAGCAGCAACAGTGCACTGGCCGCGCGCAGCGCCTGGGGCGGGCACAGGCGGCTCAGGCGCTCGCCAAAGGCGCGGTTGCCGACCTGGTCGTGGTTCTGCAAGAACAGCACGAAGGCGCTGGGCGGCAGGTGCGCGCTCGGTTCCCCGCGTGGGTTGCCATGGCGGTTGGGTTCGCCCTGGAACACGAAGCCTTCGGCCAGGCAGCGTGCCAGTTGCTCGATGGGGCGGTCCTTGTAGTCGGCGTAGTAACCCTCGGTTTCGCCGGTCAGCAGCACGTGCAGGGCGTTGTGGCCATCGTCGTTCCACTGGGCATCGAAGCCTTGTTCGAGCAGGGCGGCCTGGTTGTGCTCGTTTTCGAGTACCAGCCACACCTGGCGGCCAGGTTCCACCGTGGCGCGCACCCGCTGCGCCAGTTCGACCAGAAAGTCCGGCTGGTCAATGGCGTGCACGGCGTCCAGGCGCAGGCCGTCGCAGCGGTAGTCGCACAGCCACATCAGCGCGTTCTGGATGAAGAATTCACGCACCTCGGCGCGGCGAAAATCAATTGCCGCGCCCCACGGCGTCTGCCGGTCCTCGCGAAAGAACGCACTGGCGTACTGGTGCAGGTAATTGCCGTCGGGGCCGAAGTGGTTGTACACCACGTCCACCATCACCATCAGGCCGTTGCCATGGGCCTCGTCGACCATCTGGCACAGCGCCTCTGGGGTGCCGTAAGTGTGGTGTGGGGCAAACGGCAGTACCCCGTCGTAGCCCCAGTTACGTTCACCAGGGAACTGCCCAAGCGGCATCAGCTCGATGGTGGTGACGCCAACCTGGGCGATGCGCGGCAAGGCCTGACTGATGCCGGCGTAGCCGTCGAGCAAGCCAACGTGCAGCTCCTGGATCACCGCCTCGTGCCAAGGTCGGCCCTGCCAGGCGTGACGCCAGGTATAGGCGTTGGGGTTGATTACCTGGCTGGGGCCATGCACGCCTTGGGGTTGATAGCGCGAGGCCGGGTCGGCAACTTGCAGCTCGCCGTTGATCAGATAGTGGTAAAGGTTGCCCGCCTGGCAGGGGGCAATGCCTGTGAACCAGCCCTCTCCGTCGGGCAACAGCTCGACGGCTGGCTTATCCTGGATTACAACGCTCACGCTGCGCGCATCGGGTGCCCAGAGGGCGAAGCGCGCCGACGTGGCGTCCATTAGCTGTGCGCCATGTCTGTGCATCTTCAAACTCCGCTCAGTAATGGGCCAGTTGGCTTTGCTTGACCAGGTCCTCGTACAGGCGAGCGTAGGGTTCCACCGCCTGGCACCAGTTGAATGGCTGGGTCATCGACAGGCAGCGCATGGCGTTGAGCAGGTCTTTGTTGTCGAACACGTTGAAGGCACGGCTGAGGGCTTCGCGGTAGCTCTGCAGGGTGGAGTCGTTGAACAGAAAACCCGTGACCCCGTTCTCGATGGTGTCGGCCAGCCCACCGGTATTGCGCGCCACCGGCAGCGAGCCGAAGCGCTGGGCGTACATCTGGCTCAGCCCGCAAGGCTCGTAGCGCGATGGCATCAGCAGGAAGTCGGAGCCGGCGAACATGCGCCGGGCGTCGGTTTCGTTGAAGCCAATGCGCACGCCAATGCGCCCTGGGTGACGTAGCGCCAGCTCACGCATGGCCTGTTCTTCTTCCGGCTCACCGCGGCCAATAATCGCGATCTGGCCGCCTTTTTCGACAATATAGTCGGCAACGCCCAAAGTCAGGTCCAGGCCTTTCTGGTAGACCAGCCGCGATACCACGGCAAACAGCGGGCCTTCGGAAGGCTCGAGGCCGAACAATTCACGCACCTGGGTGGCGTTGCGCGCCTTGCCTTCCCAGTCGTTGATGCTGAAGTTGTGGTGCAGGTGCTGGTCAGTGGCCGCATCCCAGCTTTCGTCGATGCCGTTGGGGATACCGCCCAGCAGGCCCTGCTGGGCCTTGCTGGCCAGGAAGCCGTCGAGGCCGCAGCCAAACTCAGGCGTGGTGATTTCGCGGGCGTAAGTAGCGCTCACCGTGGTGATATGGCTGGAGTAAGCGAGCCCGGCCTTGAGAAACGACAACTTGCCGTAGAACTCCATGCCTTCCTGCTGCATGGCGTGTTCGGGGATCGCCAGCTCCGGGCTGCAGCCGCGGGCATACACGCCTTGGTAGGCCAGGTTGTGGATGGTGAACAAGGTTGGGGTGCTCAGGCCACGCCAGTGCATGTAGGCCGGTGCCAGGCCTGCTGGCCAGTCGTGGGCATGCACCAGTTCCGGGCGCCAGTGGGTCATGCCTTCGCCTGCGGCGATTTCGGCCGCGGCCAGGCCCAGGCGGGCGAAGCGGATATGGTTGTCCGGCCAGTCGCGGCCGTTGTTGGCGCCGTAAGGGGTACCTTCGCGCTGGTACAGCTCGGGGCAGATAAGAACGTAGATCACCAGGCCATCGGGCAGGTCCATGCGCCCGATCTTGCACGGTGGCAGTGCTGCGTGGCCACCCAGCTCACCGACGATATGGATCGGGTTGTCGCTGTCCATCACCTGCGGGTACCCCGGGATCAGCACGCGCACGTCGTGCAGGTGGGCCAGGGCGCGGGGCAGGGCAGCGGACACGTCGCCCAGGCCCCCGGTCTTGACCAGGTCGGCGATTTCCGAGGTGACGAACAGGACCTTGCGCTTGTTCGGGTTTTGCTGGCGCTGGGCGCCGGGTGCCTTGACTGCCGGTGCGAGGCTGGCAGGCAGCGGCTCGCGGTTATCCGGTTTGAATGACTCTACGTGAGGCTCGACAGCGGCACTGATCATACTTCTCTCCGTCCCTTGTTCGCGGGTGCTTTACGTTGGCTCGTGGTGACTCTCTCTGTTATCGGTGTTGCGTCTTCGTAGTGCGTTCCTTGCCCCATATTTGTGCGCACAAGCACTGCACGCCTGGCACTCCGGCCAAAGACGTGTGGACTGGTTGGGGTGGGTGGGCCGTGCGCAAGGATGTCCTTTGCATTGGCCTACTTAGTTCCTGACCTGCCCGCATTTCGGAAAGTTCGACTTATTTTCGTCACTTCTGACCGAGCAAGACGCGGGCCGAAATTGCAGTGTAGGAGAGTAAACGCGGAAAAAGTGACCAGCGGGTCATGTTTGTGCTGACCGCTGGTCTGCGCAAACGTTGGCGGGGCAGGAGAGCGCTACGGGGGAGGTGCAATGGTGATAAGTGTGCTTGGCCCACACTGGGCTGCGTAGCAGCCCGGGGGCCATCCCTTCCAAAACGATGCCGGAAAAGATGGTTTGGCTTATGTCTGAATCAACCCTGCGGTTGCAGCGAGGAGTGGTGCTGGCTGATCAGCCAGCGCTGGCCATCCCAGCGGTAGGTAAAGGTATAACGTGCTGCGACTTTTTGGCCGGTGGCAGCAAACTCGAAGGTATAAAGGCCAGCGGCGGTGGCCTCGTTGCAGCCGGTTTGCACTTCGTGGGTATCGAGCTTGCCGCTAGGGCCGTCGCGCAGGAATTTCTCGAAGTAAGCCAGACGGTCAACGTGGGTCAGTCGCGGGACCGGCGAGAGCGTGGGCAGCAGCACCGCGTCCTTGCTGTAAAGTTGGGCGACCTGTGCGGGGTCGCCGCTTAGCAGGCCGGCGTTCCACTGGTCGAACAGCACGAGCATTTCTGCGGCGCTGCTGGTTCGGCATTGCGAAAGGCTGGCCTGGGCGTGCAAGGCAGGGGCTGAAAGCAGGGCGAGGGTGATGGCAAGTGTTGCGCGTTTCATCGAAGGGGCCTGTGGCGACGCAGGTGCCGGGGTGGCCCTGCAAGGCGGCTCACTCTAGGAGCACTACCACAGGCGTCGTATAAGAAAAGGCCTTAAACGCTGTCAGATTTGCCTGCACTGCTTGTCTGATTCAACAGCAGATTCAATTGCGCGAGTTGCTGGCGCAACTGGTCGCGTTCGTCTTTCAATTGGCGCAGTTCGTCACGACGAATAGTGACGTAGAGGGTCTGGGTGGGGGTGGATGGCATCAGAGTACCCATGAGTACACCTCGCATTCTGGCTGGTGACAATTGAAAGCGTAGTCGCTTTATGCGGGCGCATTCTGAATTCTTTCCACATTGATTGGAACTTTTTTGTTTATGGTGGTCGCGCCGTTCGTCGGTGAACCCTCGGGCGGCGCGCTGGACTAATCTGAAATGCTTCAACGATGTCATCCATTTTTACCGGGAGTCGCCACATGCAACTGGGAATCGTCGGGCTGGGCCGCATGGGCGGCAATATCGCAAGGCGGCTGATGCGCGCCGGCCACCGCACCGTGGTGCATGATCGCAGCCGCGAGGCGGTCACGGTACTTGAGGGCGAAGGTGCCCAAGGCGCCCACGACCTCGGTGCGCTGGTCCAGAAGCTCAAGGCGCCGCGCGCGGTGTGGGTGATGCTGCCGGCAGGCGAGGCCACCGAACAGACCATCGCGCAACTGGCCGACCTGCTCGAGCCTGGGGATGCCATCATCGATGGCGGCAACACCTTCTATAAGGACGACATGCGCCGCGCTACCGAACTTGCCCAGCGTGGCCTGCATTACCTCGATGTCGGCACCTCGGGCGGGGTATGGGGCCTGGATCGCGGCTATTGCATGATGATCGGCGGCGACAAACCGGTGTTCGAACGCCTGGAACCATTGTTCAGGGCGCTGGCGCCGGGTGTTGGCGACATTCCACGTACCCAAGGTCTCAGCGGTGAACACCAGCGCGCCGAACATGGCTACATTCATGCCGGCCCGCCAGGAGCCGGGCATTACGTGAAAATGGTCCACAACGGCATCGAGTACGGCCTGATGCAAGCCTACGCCGAAGGCTTCGACCTGCTGCGCAGCAAAGGCGGCCCTGAGTTGCCGCCAGAGCAGCGTTTTGATTTGAACGTCGCCGAAATTGCCGAAGTATGGCGGCGCGGCAGCGTGGTCACCTCGTGGCTGCTCGACCTCACCGCCGATGCGTTGGTGGCCGACCCGCAACTGGCGGCGTTCAGTGGCTCGGTGTCCGACAGTGGCGAAGGCCGTTGGACCATCGATGCTGCCGTCGAGCAGGCGGTGCCGGTGCCGGTGCTGTCCAGCGCCTTGTTTGCGCGCTTCCGTTCGCGCCAGCAGCAAGGCACCTTCGGTGACAAGGTGCTGTCCGCCATGCGCCTGG
Source organism: Pseudomonas sp. SWRI51 (assembly GCF_014268825.1). Classification (NCBI taxonomy): domain Bacteria; kingdom Pseudomonadati; phylum Pseudomonadota; class Gammaproteobacteria; order Pseudomonadales; family Pseudomonadaceae; genus Pseudomonas; species Pseudomonas sp. SWRI51. The sequence goes on from NZ_JABWRG010000004.1 coordinate 128,241, forward strand.
GCTTCGGTGGTCATGTGGAGAAAAAAGGCCAATGACCGAAAAGAAGATACCGGCTGCACCGCCTTGCACGCTGTTTCTGTTCGGCGCCAACGGCGACTTGGTCAAGCGCCTGCTGATGCCGGCGCTATACAACTTGAGCCGCGACGGCTTGCTCGACCGCAATCTGCGAATTATCGGCGTTGACCACAACCCCGCCACGGCTGAAGAATTTGCCCAGCGCCTGCATGCCTTCATGCAAACCCGCGACAAAGGCGGTGAGGGCGCGCCCAAGTCGTTGGACGATAAAATCTGGGCCCGGTTGGCCAAGCGCCTGGACTACCAGACCGGCGATTTCCTCGACCCTGCAACCTATCAAGCCTTGGCCAAGCGGATCGACAAGACCAGCCACGGCAATGCCATTTTCTACCTGGCGACCTCGCCACGCTTCTTCCCTGAAGTGGCCCAGCGCCTTGGTGAGGCAGGCCTTCTGGACGAGACCGCTGGCGGCTTTCGCAGGGTGGTGGTGGAAAAGCCATTCGGCACCGACCTGGCCAGCGCCGAGGCGCTCAATGCCTGCCTGTTGAAGGTGATGAACGAGCGGCAGATCTACCGCATCGACCACTACCTGGGTAAGGAAACCGTGCAGAACATCCTCGTCAGCCGTTTCTCCAACGGCCTGTTCGAGTCATTCTGGAACAACCACTACATCGACCACGTACAAATCACCGCTGCCGAAACCGTCGGCGTCGAAACGCGCGGGGCGTTTTACGACAACACCGGCGCCCTGCGTGACATGGTGCCGAACCACCTGTTCCAACTGCTGGCGATGGTGGCCATGGAACCGCCTGCAGCATTCGGCGCCGATGCTGTGCGTGGCGAGAAAGCCAAGGTCATTGGTGCCATCCGCCCTTGGTCAAACAAGATGGCCCTGAAAAACTCGGTGCGCGGCCAGTACCTCAGCGCCAAGCAGGGCCGCAAGAAGCTCGCCGGCTACCGCGATGAGCCCAATGTCGCACCCGACAGCCAGACCGAAACCTATGTGGCGCTCAAGGTGATGATCGACAACTGGCGCTGGGCTGGGGTGCCGTTTTACCTGCGTACCGGCAAGCGCATGAGTGTGCGCGACACCGAAATCGCCATCTGTTTCAAGCCGGCGCCCTATGCGCAGTTCCGCGAAAGCGAGCTGGAGCGGCCCAAGCCCAACTACCTGAAAATTCAGATCCAGCCCAACGAGGGCATGTGGTTCGACCTGCAGGCCAAGCGCCCCGGCCCTGAACTGGTGATGGAGAACGTCGAGTTGGGCTTTGCCTACAAGGACTTCTTCAAGATGACCCCGGCAACCGGTTACGAAACCTTGATCTACGACTGCCTGACCGGCGATCAGACCCTGTTCCAGCGCGCCGACAACATCGAGAACGGCTGGCGCGCCGTGCAGCCGTTTCTGGATGCCTGGGCCAGTGGTGCAGGCGAGGTGCATGGTTATGCCGCAGGCGAAGATGGCCCCGAAGCCGGCAACGAGCTGCTGAGCCGCGACAAGCGCGAGTGGCACAAGCTGAGCTGACCAGGTGGGGCGGCAGAGCACGGACGCATAAAGCCGTGCTTAGCTGCAAAAGCTGCTTCAAGCGGAACGACTGCGCCACCCCTGGCATCCAACCCTGCAAACCCGCTAACGCGCAGGAGCCCGGATGCCAGCCCCTATCGAAGACTACGCCCTTATCGGCAACTGCCGCAGCGCCGCCCTGGTCAGCCGCGACGGCGCCATCGACTGGCTGTGCCTGCCGCGTTTCGATGCCCCCGCAGTGTTCGCCGCCTTGCTGGGCAACGAAGACAACGGCCGCTGGCGCATCGCCCCAAGCGACGGCATCGAGCAGTGCACGCGCCGCTACGTTGGCGACACGTTGGTCCTGGAAACCACGTGGGTCACCGCAACTGGCCGTGCCCGGGTGCTGGACTGTATGCCGGTGGGCGAGAGCAACGCAGTGCTGCGTGTGGTCGAAGGGCTGGCCGGAGAAACCGCATTCGAGATGGACCTGGTGATGCGTTTCGACTACGGCCGCAGTGTGCCGTGGGTTGAAAAAATCGACCCGCTGACCCTGAGTGCGGTTGCCGGCCCCGACCGGCTGATCTTGCGCAGCACCTGCGCCACCCACGGCCAGGACCATCACAGCGTGGCCCGTTTTCGCGTGGCTGCAGGTGAGCGCCAGGTGTTCAGCCTGTGCCACCAGGCCTCGCACCTGCCGGTGCAGCCAGGCTGCGACGCCGACCATGACCTTGAACAGACCCTCGAACACTGGCAAGCCTTCGCCGACCGCTGCCCGAATGTCGGCCCCTACACGGCCTTGGTGCGGCGCTCGCTGATCACCTTGAAAGCGATGACCTATGGGCCCACCGGCGGCATGGTCGCGGCTGTCACCACCTCGCTGCCCGAGCGCTTGGGCGGTGAGCGCAACTGGGATTACCGCTACTGCTGGCTGCGCGATGCCACCATGACCCTGCTGGCGTTGATGAACCTGGGGTACTTCGACGAAGCCCAAGCGTGGCGCGAATGGCTGCTGCGCTCGGTGGCCGGCAACCCCGAGCAGATGCAGATCATGTATGGCCTGGGGGGCGAGCGGGACCTCACCGAGTTCACCTTGCCCTGGCTTGCCGGCTATGAACATTCACAACCGGTGCGCGTCGGCAACGCTGCGGCCGATCAGCGCCAGCTGGATATCTACGGCGAGTTGGCCGACGCCATGGCCCAGGCGATCAAGGGCGGCCTGCCGCGCCATCCGCGCAGCGCCGCCATTGCCCGGGCCATCCTGCCGTACCTGGAGCGCATCTGGCGCGACCCGGATGAAGGCATCTGGGAGGTGCGCGGCCCGCGCCAGCATTTTGTGCATTCCAAGGTCATGGCCTGGGTAGCCTTCGACCGCTCGGCGAGCCTTGCCGAAACCACGGAAGAGGGCCGCGAGCGCGCTGCGCACTACCGCCACGTGGCGGACCAGATCCACCGCGAAGTGTGCGAGCACGGGCTTGACACCGGTGGCGACTATTTTGTCCAGGCCTACGGTTCCAGCGATATGGACGCAAGCCTGCTGCAGATCGCCCTGACCGGCTTCCTGCCGGCCAGCGACCCGCGCTTTTTGCGCACCCTTGAGCAGATTGAATAGCGCCTGCTGCGCAATGGCCTGCTGCTGCGCTACGACAGTGACACCTGCACCGATGGCCTGACGGCGGGCGAGGGCACGTTCCTGGTCTGCTCGTTCTGGCTTGCCGACGTCTATGTGCTGCTGGGCCGCCACGCCCAAGCCCAGGCGTTGTACGAGTCATTGACCGGGCTCTGCAATGACGTCGGCTTGCTGGCCGAGCAGTACGACCCGGCCGGCCAGCGCATGCTGGGTAACTTCCCCCAGGCGTTCAGCCATATCGGCATTATCAACACCGCGCTCAACCTGCACCGGGCGCAGTGCCCGGTGCGTGACAGGGTCCGGAATAATTGAGTTAGCTAGAAACGTTATCTACGCAATAAAAGTGTTCTCGTAATACGTGAGACGTCGATAGTATGAACTACTTTGTATTGCTTTTTTTGTGATTTAGCAATTGCGGACAAATCGAATTCATAATCTCTGAAAGCGATCATTTTTTCTCTTAGTGGAAGACCGTATATTATTTGGTGTGCTTCCTTAAGGAAGTCGGAGGTCACGACCTTGCCTTCCAGATAAGATGTTAAATCATGAATCTGGAATTTCTTTTTTTTCCAACAGCGTAAGACATATCGATTTGAGATTATTTCTCCTGTTTTTAAGAAGTTTATAATTTCATTCGCGTGAAAGACCCTAACTCCATCTTGCTCAAGTCCACAAAGAGCTCGGTTAGCATTGATGATTCCGTAGTGTATTTTTTTTATTCGTTCGGGTTTTTCACCTAAATTGGTTAAAAATTGTTTAAGGATGTTGTTGTTTTTGAATTTCTTTCTAAATTTTTCTATCTGTATAAACCCTTTTGTTAGATGGGCGTGAGTGTTGCGAAGCTCGTAGTCGTTCACCGGATGATAAGGGTTCTTGCATTCGAAGAAAAACAAGTGATCGCCTTTGATGGCGACTATGTCTGCTTCATCTTGTCCGAATTTGAAATCGGTATGAACGTTAAAGCCTCTGGTGCGAAATGCATTCGCCACACCGTCTGTCATTAAGTCACGTTCGTGTGTGATTGCAAGGTGGGTTCTTTCGGAAATGGCGATTGATCTGACAAGGTTGGAGTGTGAAAAGATAGTAGGGAGAACTAAGTGGCTGCTCTCAATTTTGATGATGGGCTGGTATTGCAAGTCTACGAAGTGGGTGGCTTGCTCTGGATTGGCGGAAAGTCGTTCAATCAGCCTCCTGCATTCGTCATGTGGTTTGTTCGATATGTTGTGAATTATATCCTCAAGTATTCCGCATTCAAATATTGGAAGAATTGAGCGCCTCCTAATGATGTCCGCGTTTTTGATGTTGCTTGCTTTCATGTCTAGGTAGGCTTTGTTGTAAATAAAGCTGATGTAGTGAAAAAATCTTTGAATTTTAAAAATTTCAACTGGAGTGAATGTTTCGAATATGGGGGTCGTAGCTAGTGAATGATTGTAATTTTCCTCAGAGAGAGCTGTGAGTTGTATGATTTCTTCTTTGAATAGTTGGTCGCGGGAGAATAAATTTAAGCGAGATCCGTGCTCAAGAATCAGTGTTGTTACTGTAATTCTGCTTACTGGTGATTCACGAATTTTATAGAGAATACTATCTGACTTGTCATCGATTTTCCATACATTCTCGAGAAAGTCTTTATAAGACTGAGACTTAACGTTCATTGATCCGTTTAGGTTTTGAGAGTCGTGCCTGAGTAAGGTTTTTGTGTAGCCGTAGCTTTTAGCAATTTCAAACTCCTGATTGGTTATGGAAATTATTTTTCTTGTTTTGTCAATCGCGGCGATATACTTGAAGTAGTCGACTCTGATTTCAGCTTCGTTGTATTCTAAGATTTTAAATGCGTCATAAAAAAGTCGTAAATAGTAATCTTCGCTTGTGCTTTCATCGATATGGTTGTTGTTTTTGATATTGGGCGGTGGTGCGCACTCAAAAGTGTAGTGAGTCAGCAGTGAAGCGCAGGATGTAAGTGATTCTTTGTTGTCTGTGAAGATGCGATCAATGTGGCTTTGAGGTCTATCCCCTCTAGTGAATGTCGGCAGGTCGCAGAATTTTGATTCGGCAATCGCTAAAATGCTTTTTAAAAAAAATCGCCGGGATTGTATGGCCGTAATAAGTTTTGCTTTTATGCTTGCGACGTCGGGTGCGGCAGTTAAGAGGCCTGCGACGCTGCTTAGGTATATTCTATCTTCTTGGGTTATATGCTCTGAATGCGATGCGAACGTAAGGATTTTTTTTAGCAAGCTTGTGCGGTAATTGTATTTCGATGCTCGAAATAATCCTTGTTTCTTGCATGATTCAATAACGTTGTCAAAGTTGGTGAAGAAGATGTAGAACGCTACGTAATGGGACTTCTTGTAGTTGTGCGCTTGTATGGCTAAGGTCAGTTTTTCGATTGCTTCTGAAAGTAATAGTTGCCGCTTGGTCTTGTTTGTAGGGAATTTATCTTTAAGTTCTTGTAGTAACTTGTTATGTTGGTCCAGGCTTAGTGTGCTATTGTCAAGTTTGAGTATAATTTCGAGGTGGCTTTCAATCATTTAAGATCTCGATTTGATTGGTAGCTGGTGTGCTATTGGCGAGGCAGCCCAAGTGTGCGGATGCTAGCATGGAAACGAAAAGTGATTTGAAGTAATCGTTTCATTGTCGGCGTATTCGAGATAGGTTCTGTGTCTCTTGTTAACTACGGTCATGATAAGTTCTCATTCATTTGAATAGTGTGGCGACCTGCTTCTGCCTCTACATGTTCAAGTGAATATTTTGTCGACCTCCTGCTCCCCTCGCCATGATGCGAGTCATATTTGCAGCCCCGCAGCTCTCTAACAAGGATCAACCCAATGCCCTCGATTCCTCCCGACGGCCTGCCAAGCTACCGCTTGATAACCGGCAAGGATGATGCGAATTTCTGCCGGCGCATCAGCGAACAGCTTGCGCTGGGCTATCAGTTGTATGGCTCGCCCAGTGTCACTTTCGACGCGACGCTTGGCCATGTGATTGCCGCCCAAGCGCTGATCTGGCCGCGCGACTGATCATTGATCAGACTCGCTCGATCGACGCTTGTGAGGACGTGGAGCCGGGCTTGCAACGTGATGAGGCCAGCAAGCCGAGCTGAGTTGGCCGATCTGACGCTATCGCGGGTCAAGCCCACGGAATGTGGCTTGTCGCTATATCGGTGCCGTTTGACGCGGTCAGTGTAGGAGCGGCCTTGTGTCGCGATGGGCTGCGAAGCAGCCCCAGCGATTCTGGTGGGTGCACAGAT